>NZ_JBBHKS010000008.1:0-26828 GCF_037389975.1 Stygiolobus sp. CP859M
AGTTCGACTTGTCCCTTCCGGTTTGACATCTTTTCAGTGAGACGACGTCTAAAATTAAAAACTTCTCGCTAATACCGACTTCTAGGTATTACCTCCCTAAGATTCCCATAACTGCTGTAATTATCTCTTTTGTTGAGTGATTAAGTCATTGATACCTTTGATTACTAATTTTCTTAAGATATCGTTAGCTTCAATAGCATATTCTTTAAAGTCTCCTCGAAGATCTGTATTTCCGTTTATATTATCCTTCAAATGATTTAACACTGTGTTATACATTCTTTCAAAATCATTATCGTCTGTAATGAAAACAATCTTATCATAAATCCTACCACGTAATAACAAAAAGAGGTATACAAATACTAGCTGGTCATTTCTACTTGGCGTCTTGTTATATCCTTTGGACCTTAAGTTGCGTATATATTTACTAATGCCCTCGTAAATTAGTTGATTTTCCTTGATAATGTCATCGTTAAAAAGTAGATTAATATTGTTAAGTATTGTACAGTTCTTTCTGATTATATTTTCTATGCCAGATATGTAGTCGATTAAATCATCAGTTTTTTGGTTTAAAGCTATATGATTCCTAAGAGCTTCAAGATTAGAGTCGATTAATTTGCCCTCTAACTCTATAAAGAACCTCTTTGCGAGTATTTGCCTTATTCCACCTGGTAAGATCTGTCCATTATAGTACTTAGTTAGTATCTGATCATAGATTTGTTCAAAATTCTTTCTGATATCTTCAAGAACTCGTAGTTTATCTTCTACCCCTAGTTTATCCCAACCCTGTTTAGATAGTATCTTCGCATAAATCACATGGGAGGTTATATTATAAGCGTCGTAAATTATTGTCTCAAATTCCCTTAAATTGATATGAAGTATAACGCATTGTCCTTTACTTAACGAGTTAATAAAGTATTCAACAGCTGGATTTTCATTCAGAATTTCTCTATATATCCATTTTATAAGAATATTGGTATCTAAGAAAAAAGCTTCATTTTGACTCATTTTTAACCACATGAATCTTCGAAAAAAGATGATATCCTAAGGAGTCATTTGAGGGCATAGGTGTCCTATCGGCAACTAGTGCGTGTAATAATGCTCCGCTCAGCTCAGATATATAAGGGAATACTTCTTTTTTCTTTATATATATCAGTATAGGCATCCCGAAAAATCCTACTAGGAAATTAGCGATGTTGAATATATCTCTAATCCTAGAATCTTTTGTTTTTATGTTAGGATTGGTTATGTTAATCTTATGTAGTTTTAAGTATACTGTTGTTACGAAGCGTAAATACAACGAATAATAAGTGGTTATTAGGAAATTAGGGTTATCAGAATTTAATACCTCTTTGTAGAACTCCTCTTCATTTTTCTTCAACCCGTCAATAAGTTTTTGTAACTCGTTCATTACCATATTAACGTATTCTCCTATGGTTGTATTATTTTCAAGCATAGAGTTATATAATTCAAAATCCTCCTTTATTTTTTCAACTTCTTTTAACAGTATTTTTAAATTGTCTTTATCTTCATTTAGGATTAACATTAGCATACCCTCATATATCTCGAACAAATTCTCCTCATATTGCTTGACTAAATAATTTCGCATCTTCTCTAAGAGATGTACAGGAAAATTCCTATTCTTCATTTCGTTTGGAACCTTGTAATATTCCTCTAAAAGAAGAGAAAGATCAGCTGACATAGTTACCACTCTGTTATGCTATAGTACAACAGAATAGTACAAAAACTTTCTTCTAGCTATCCTAGAAACCTCAAGGACTACTTGAGTTGGAGGATGAAGGAAGCTAGGTTAGTGGTCAGGAATGATAAGGCTTTTCTAAAGGTGGTTTTTGAGAAAGAGGAGGAGAAAGTTGAGCCAAAGGAGAGTATTGCCGTAGATATTAACATGGCTGAGGTAGTTGTAGGGAAGGACGATACTCATTATGTTAGGATCCCAACTCGCCTTGATGAGGTTCACCGCTGGAAGTCTTTAGCCGAAAGGTTGCAGAAGAAATACCCAAGGAGGTGGAGGGAGAATAAGAGGATCCTTCATAGGATTCGCTCCTTCCACCAAAAGGCTAGGAGGGTCATGGAGGACTTTGCTAGGAAAGTGGGGAAGTGGGTCGTCGAAATTGCTGAAGGTTTCGGTGTTAACGTTATCAAGTTGGAGAGTCTTAAGAACCTCATCAAGAACGTAGATAAACTACCTAAGGGGTTCCTCGATAAGTTATATCTGATGCAGTACCGTCGTTTGCAGTACTGGATTGAGTGGCAAGCTAAGAAGCGAGGTATTCTAGTCCAGTATGTTAACCCCAGTTATTCATCAGTCTCTTGCCCTAAATGCGGTAGAAAGATGGTTGAGGTTTCTCACCGTTGGTTTAAGTGTTCTTGCGGCTATGAGAACGACCGTGACGTTATTGCTGTAGTTAATTTGCACAGGAGGGGTCTCTGACCCTCTCGACTGCCCCTCAAATGAGGGATGTAAACCCGAACCGATGAGGGGAACGATGAACCCCTGGGAGGAACCCTCGCCCTTCCAAGGCGTGGAGGAAGTCAGTGGCACTAGGAGCGATAGAGGGAATAAGAGATATGGTATAACTATCCCCTCAAAGCTCAAGGAGAAGGGGAAGGAATTATACGGTAAGGAGGTGATAGTAATTGTTATCCTACCAGATGATGAGGAGTAAATTAATTGGTTCTAAGGAAGCAATTGATAACTTCCAATTCGTGACTATAAATGGTAGGGTTGAGTTTGAGGACGTGGGTAAGGTAGATAGAATTGCTTACTCTCACTCAAAGGCTGTAAAGGCTATGATCAACTTGGCTTTAAGAGGAGTGTTTACCCGTGGTGTAACTCTTCCTTACTTTTAATTACTTCTAATTCCGTCACACACCTCTCCTAAGGGATCATGCACAGTCACCCTTAACTCATTGGGGCTGGCCGAGGGAAACACCACTGTCCTCCCATCCACACTTTTATCACTCCCATCCTCGTGAGCAGTGCCCGTCATCAGTTAGGGGGATCATCAGTAAAAGCACATTGTTATACTATATAAACACAACTTGTCAAAACGATATTTAGAAGTAATTAAAATTAACGAGTAGTTACGATGAAGCGTTACAATCTCTCATCTCAGCGTTTTTGCTGAATCATAAAACCCTATAACAGTTCGACCTCTCACACAACAAAAGCTTTAAAGTCTAACTTATAACAAAAGTCTCAATAATGAGAGTTATATTTGGAGACTCTAGAAATATGAAAGAAGTTGAGGATAATAGTGTTGGTTTAGTACTTACTTCTCCTCCATACTATAATGCACCTTTTGACTTTCCAGATCTTTTTCCTTCTTATGCCGATTACTTGAGCTTGTTGAATGGAGTGGGCAAGGAGATTTTTAGGGTCTTAGAGGAAGGTAGGGTCGCGGTTTTCGTTACAGCAGATGTTAGAATACACGGTGAACTTTATCCTATAGTCGCAGATTTAATAAAAATAATGCAAAGCTTGGGTTTTAAATATCAAGAGAGAATTATCTGGAAAAAACCAGAAGGTTATATCAGGATTAGTAGGAGGAGTGGGGTTCTCATTCAACATCCTTACCCTCTTTATTATTATCCAGATAATGTTTATGAAGATATAGTAGTGTTTAAAAAGCCTGGGAAACTTGTTCCTAGGAATAAGGAAGAAAGTAAAATAGATGTAAATAAATTTCAAAGGGAGAAATGGTATTTGAGTGTGTGGGAAATAACTAACGTACTGCCTAATAATAAATATTCGAAGTATACAGCACCGTTTCCAGAAGAGCTAGCTAGGAGAATTATTACGCTTTATTCTTACGTAGGGGATACAGTTCTAGACCCCTTTGCTGGGACTGGAACCACGTTGAAAGTCGCCAATGAATTGAAAAGAAACGCGATAGGCTATGAAATAGACTTAGAATTAAAGGATATAATCTTAGAAAGGATTGGTGTTAATACACTTTTCGGAAAACCGCAGATAGACGTAATTGAGAGAGAAGACGCTAAGAGATTAAGGACTAAGTTAAGGGAAAAAATTGAGGAAAAATTACAAAATAGATGATCTAAATTGATTCACCTTTGCGGTACAATAGAAGGTATTAAATATAAGCCGAAATTCCTGTTACCAGTTTTGCAAACTTATTACGATTTATCTGAAGGTATTAAGCATTCTTCTTCTTTTGTATATAAGAGATCTGGTAATGAGTTTGCTGTTAGCTGGTGGGTTTCTCCCAAGAGAACTAGATCTTATCCTTACGCAAGAGTTTATAACACTTTGCAGTTTTCTAAGGGCAAAATAGTTACAATAATACCTATTATGAAAGACGAAGGAGTTGACGGAGACAGGGATTTTATACAATGGGATACAGTTGCCCTTATGAGTTTATTAGGAGTTTATGTTATCATTGGTTATTATGTAAAAGCTAGCAAGAATCCTAAGTATAAAAATAAGGTAACTAGTCAGGAATTCGATTATGAATACCTAGAGAAAAAGTTTGACGAACTCTCCAATTATAGGTCAGATGCGTTACATTGGAACATGAATGAGTTATCAAACTTGAAACAGATAGGAGAGATGGCTTTAGAATCATATAAGAGAATTTCAAGTGAAACAAAAGTAACATTTCATGATTTAGCCTCTGCACGTAAAAGGATAGAAAAGGTCATGTCTGATGTAGAGGCTTTCAAGAATTTCTCTAGAACTTTATCTTTAAAAGCGCAGTATAGAGAAAGCATAACTCGCCAACCTAAAGAAAGAACCTATGGTAATAAAGGAACTATAGATATAAAGAATTATTTAGGCGGATTTTATCACTTTACTGTTGACGAGGTGTTCTTTAATTCTAAGAAAAATAAAATATGTTTAATCGAAGCTAAGAATACAAAGAATTCTGCTTTACCTTCTGAGGATGACATTAAAGATGGATTATTAAAGATGATATTGTATACGAATCTAAAGGATTTATATTATATTTCTGAGAAACAAGAAAAAATAAAAGTAAATGATTTTACGCCCATGCTCAGGCTTACTACTGAGAAGGAAGTGAATATGAGCAATAAGGATTACACTGTATTAAAATCACTCTTAGAAGAGGCTAAAGAAAATCATTTCGAAATATTATTTAACAATAAAAAAGTAAATAATTTTATAAATAATAACCTAGAGCTTATCGATTTCATATGCTAATTTTTTACATTTTCGATTGACTCTCCTTGCATTATTAGCTTCATATCAAGCTTGATAGGGAAAATCTACTCTTGTGATGATGGCTTTCCGCATTTAATAGCTGAAGAAAAAGGAGAAATCCAAGAAATATTAGAGAAATGGAAAGATAAGTGCGTTATTGAAATTTTTGATGAAGATACTAACAGACGTCTTATGATATATGTTTCCTACTTACAAGAAAATTAGTGACTTGTACATCCTAACATCTGACGGAATAAATATAACAATACAAGACATGGACTATCTACAAATAAATTGAATTATGTCGAGTTGAAATTTAATTTAAAATTCTAAAGTAGAGTAAGAAAGGAAGTAGAAATACGATATACTCAGATTTCTAGTGTTTACCCGTGGCGTAACTTTTCCTTACTTTTAATTATTTCTAATTCGGCCACATGACCCCTCTTAAGGGATCATACACAGTCACCCTTAACTCATTGGGGCTGGCCGAGGGAAACACCACTGTCCTCCCATCCACACTTTTATCACTCCCATCCTCGTGAGCAGTGCCCGTCATCAGTTAGGGGGAATCATCAGTAAAACTATTCGTAATACTATATAAACACAACTTGTCAAAACGATATTAAGGAGTAATTAAAAATAACTAATAGTTACGTAAATATGTTACAGACAGTAGGTTAACGTATATGTTGAGTTTTCGGCATCTTGATTTGGAAAAAACGCTTTAACTATAATTCACATTTACTTATTATGCACAAAGTAGAATGTAAGGACGTATTCGAAAAATGCGAAAAGAAACTTTCCGAGGCAATAACAAATCTAGGTATGACAATATTTTCCGTTATCGACCACGGTAAGAACGCGGATAGTGTTGGTCTAAAGCTGGGGAGGACGAAGCTAATCGTGTTTGGTAATCCCAATGCTGGGACACTATTAATGCAGGTGAATAGAGAAGTTGGCTATGATTTACCCTTAAGGATTTTAATATGGGAGGAAGGAGGCAGGGTTTTCCTTTCCTTTAAACTGCCGAGAGAGATAGCCAAGGAGCACGGGATAGAAAACAGGAAGTTGTGAAGAAGATGGATGCAGTGTTTAATAAGGTATTAGAAAGTGCGATTGGGTAATACCACACCGTCACTAAGATCGATATTTATGCTAGGATTTCGCTTTTTTCTCTATGAGGTTCTGCCCTAAATGCGGTTCAGCGATGTTCCCGAAAGGGAGATACTCAATATGTAAGAAGTGTGGATACAGAGAGAAAGGAGTTGAGAAAGTAGTCTTTACAGATAAGTTAGACCATTCTCATGAACGAACGTTGGTTGCTGAAGGACAAAAGATCATGGGAAACGTATCGCTAGTGCTTTGCCCCAAGTGTGGAAATGCTGTGGGCTTCAGGATAGGTAGGAATCTATATAGATGTAGAGCGTGTGGTTATGTATTCAATATGAAATAGTTGAAAATACAAAAGTAGATAGAATAAGGAAAATGTCTACATAGGCGGTAATTATCTTCAAGAAATAATAAAAAAATAAGAATACTACAGTGTTAGACTATTTGTCCCAATTCGGCTACGTAGAAAGTCAGCCCTCAGAAACGCAACAAATAACTACGACGTCGACATATTCTACTACTTTCACCTCGTCTACTTCTGCACAGACTACAGAAACTGTTACTACGAACACTACGCAAACAGCTTTCCCGAGCTCATCTACAACTAATGTTAGTTCTTCAACAGCAATCATTACGTCGAGTAACAGTACAACTAAGTCACTAGTTACGTCTCCTCAATTACAATCAACATCTACAAGATCAAACAATACTCCGTTAGAAATAGCTACCTTTATAGTAATTCTATCAGTAGCTGGTTTAATTATAATCAGACTCGTGGAAAAAAATAGGCAAAAAAGGTAGTAGGTAAAAGGTATTATTCTATATTTTACTTCTTTTTCCTCAAAAAGTCAGATATTACATGTCTCACATCGTAGAAAAATATATTCTTATGAGGACATGAATTTACGCATTCTCCTATTCCTATACACTTTATTGATTTCATCTCTCCTTTCTTTATGAACTCTCCTCTCATGTCATTAATCCCTACAGGACAAGCGTTTGCACAGTCTACTGTCTTGCAGTTGACACAAACTTGTGGGTCTCTAACTTTCAGCCTGAATAAACCTATTCTACTGATAGCCTGATTGAACACTCCCCAGTAACACCAACCTTGGGTTACACAAGCAAAAGTACCCATGAACGGTATCGATATAAATACTATGTACCACACAATATCGAAGGCTATGAAGTAGATCAAAACAGTTATATCCACTCCCTCCACTGTGAACGATAAAATCCCTTGGTTGCTTAGGTAGGAAATAATAGCTGCGATCAAGACTAGTAGGGATATCGATAAACCTATGATCCTATACCATTTAGGGGACTTACTCGTAAGTGTTTTTCTCCCTAACTTGGAACTCCTGTTGTAGACCTTGAGGGAATCATAAAAATTACCTTGGTACATTAAAGGTGCAGTACATGTTACAGCGCATACGTTTCTAGAACCGAAAAGGAAACTCAATACTCCGAATATTACATACGTACCGATAATTGCCATCAAGAAGGCGTTAGTGACACCTCCAAGAGTTCCTATTCCCATACTCCACATGTAAGGTATAAATTGCATTTGAGAAGATATAGGTGAGAAATTAGGTAGGTAAATTGAGTATATAGCGTAAGCGAGTATCATCAATATCATTCTAATCCTTACTTCTCTTACCTTCATCTCTAACATTTTCTTAAATGCTAAGAATCCCATTTCTATTCCCATCATTATTAAGAACCATACGCTTCCTAACACAGAACCGACTATGTCTATCCCGTCCCATAAGACGTTCCAAGGTGTGTTCGGACTAAGCCAGGGTAAGGTCAATGAGGAAATGAAACCTTGAATCCCGGGAGAAAATACACCTTCAAGAAAGTCTAAAACAGCACCCATGAAATACTCCATCACGAAGGTGGTGAATATTATTGCAAATGCAACCTTTGCGTTTCTCAGGTAGTTTGCCTTAATGGGGTTCGGTCCCGAGAGAGTCCTATAGATAAACCAGAACATCGCGATGCCCATTGATATGTCGAAAAGGGTCAGTGAGTTTATCAGGAAGTAAACAAACTCGCCAATCATCATTAAGGCGAATATACTCATAAGCTCTATAACGGTGAACGTATCTTGAGTTGCTCTCAGGCGTTGAGAGTATAACGTTTCGTAAATGACTATTGTAGCAGCGATCATTATAAATGCTGAAGCGTAGAACGAGTACAACCCTGCTACTGCAGGGAACCACGGCATCAATAGTAGGGTCGCAATCAAATATTTTCTCAGGGTAGGATCTGAGTCTTTCTTTATTGCTAAAGTAAATACCATCTCGGCGACCATCACCCCCACAAACCAGACGTTATTTATGGCTTGGTCAATTGTTGCGGGGCTACCGCTTTGAAGCGTGTAAATTAGAGCCCCCATTACCGCTTCTGACACTACCATAAGGATTGAAAACGGAATGTAGATTACTTCCTTCCTCTTTATGTCTCCTTTGAAGGTCAAAATAGGATATAAGGCAAAGAACATGTAAGCCCCGTTTATTATTAGAAATAGGAACGCTGACTTGTAGACCAAGTAGAGGTAGCCGCCTAAGTTCATAGTCAACATCATACCTTGTAAATATAGAGAGATCAAGACTCTATTTCTACTCTTCCATCTCTCAACCTCATATACGGTATAAAACACTACAACGATCATCGATAATGCAATAAACAGGGAAAGTAGGAAGGCGTCATTCATATGTAATCACAGATTATTTACTATGAATACATTATAAAAATTTTGCTTTAATTGTTAAACTTATTTGAATTATAACGAAATTATTATTCTTTCTCCAGAATCACCCATGCACTGAATTTACCCTTCCCTTTCTTTTTCACGTTTGTAAAGAGGGAAAAGAACTCCTCAGGAGAAAGAGACCTAGGATCCTTTCCTACTTTACCTAGTCTGACTGTGACGTAAGCTTTACCGCCTTTCTTCAAAACTCTTTCAATGTCCATAGCCAGTTCCCTATGCAAAACCGTACAACATAACACGTCTTTTGACAGCACGAAATCGACAGATCCCGAAGGGATAATACTCAAGTCCCTGCTAACATAAGTCACAACGTTGTTCATGCCTAGAGACTTCAGTTTTCTTTGTAGTTTCTCAATAGACCTTTTGTCAGAGTCCACAGCGTAGACCGTCCCCTTTTCTCCAACTAGTTTCGCCATAGGAATAGTGTAGAAACCTGGACCTGAACCGTGATCAAGGACTGTCATACCCTCTTTAATAAACTCTCTTAAAATTGAGTAAGGATTTTCAAACAATCGGCGTAAGGGGGAGGATAGGATAAATGATGGAATATGTCTGTCAGGTGTTTCAGTCTGAACCATAATTATATTACACTCTTTTTCTCAAAATACTTTTTCTCAAGATTTTATGACACGCGCAATGAAGGAAGTAAAGATACTCATTATGGGATTGTCTACGTGCCCCGTTAATTCGCAAAATTGTGGAAGTTAGTATAAGATATGTTTCTTAATTTTCTCGTATAATTCTATGTTTTTGGTTTTGACCACCTCCTCGTTAATCTTTTTGAGGTTTTCGAGGATTTGTGATGGATCTTTAAGTTCAGAAGTCCCTAAAGGAGTCTCGGCATAAACTTTTCCGTTCTTCACCAATAATCTTATTTTCGAGAACTGACTTCCCATCATGACCTCGTAGGATACTTCTTCAGCTATAATTAACGAATCGTCTGTCGCGGCAATGCTTATCCACGATCCTTGATAACAGAAGCCTAATCCGTCTTTTCTAATTTCTATTCTCTTATACATAAAAAGTATTAATGATTTGAAAATTAAAAAATTTTAATAATTAGCAGTGAATTTAAGGACTGTTAGACGTGGTTAATTTTGTAATTTTGAAATAATTTCTGAAGAAACAATAGGTTCAGTCAATCTTATTCCCGATCGATTTTGATCTTACTCTTATGACGCTCTTAAACCAGATATTGAGTTCAGCCTCAGGTCTCAGTTCAATTATCTCAACAGCCGCTTTAGTTTGGACTATCTATTACTACCGTAAGCAAACGGATTTGCTCAAGACCCAGATAGACGAGCTGAAAAAGCAATCCCTCATTCAAGAATGCCTTCAGATGAGGGATTCCACCATTCGCTTACACGAAGTTTTAACACCTTTAATGATAGACGAGATCAACGAGATCTATAATTTTAGAGAGGAATTAAATAAGATATGTTCATCTCAAATTACCTGCATGACCTACGTACATAACATATTTTCAAGACAAGAAGAGATCAATGAGATCAGGGAGAAAATACAGAGATTATTACGGGATTTAAAAAGCCTTAGGGTAGAAGATGAAAGGTTCAAGAATTATGAAGCCTTTCTAGAGGATATTATAAACTCTATTTGTAATTTACCATATTCCTCGAAAGGTGGAGAATGCGAACTTTTGAGCGAAATTGATCAAATGAAAGAGGAATATGCCGAGATAATAAAAGTAATAGACGTGCTTTTGGCTGAAGATGTAAAAGGTAGTACAATGAGTGAGGAAGGACTTATGAAAGAAGTGCTGTCGTTTAAAATCGAGGATTTAATAGACGTCTTGGACAAAACTTCCTTTCTAATTGACGGTGAATGCGGGGGTAAGTTATGTAAAGAAGTCTTTCCATTGAGTGAGTTAGTAAGCGGTAAAATGAACCCGCTAAAAGAGATGATTGAAGAACCTAAGGGTTTTTGTGAGAAATACGGTTTAAAGATCGTTTGTGAGGAATATAAAGGCATTTTGGATAATGTAAAAAGTATATTGTATGACGTGGAGAAGTCTAAAGTGTTTTACTCACTCCTTTACCTCAACTGGTTAACCTCGCGGTTTAAGACTTTGATAAACACCCTACAATTGCCTTTAGAAGTCGACATCAAGGTGAGGATGAAAGCGGAACTAGAAAGGATAACTTGTATAACAGGTAGGACGTGAGTTTAAGGGAAAAAGAAGTGTAGGTTAGACTGCACTCGTCCTTAATAGACAGTGAATTTTTAAGCATTAAGATAATTACAAGGCGATGAAATTTACAAAGAGGTTTAAGGAGGAAGATGAAGTCCACGGAACATATGAACTTTTCAGCGAACTCTTTGTATCCAGACTGGGTAATATATTGGGGCTCCCAGTACTGGAGGTAAGTCTGACTCACGAGGGTTTAGTAATGGAGTATTTGCCTAGAAAGGTCATAAGTCCTTCTGATATTAGAAACCTTGCTCAGCTTAAGAAAGCTCTACCTTTTGAGGAATGGGTTCTGAACATAGACCTCAAACAAGACCACCTAATGGCTGACGAGGAGGACAACGGATATATTATAGACCACGGGCACTCGTTACTCTCTTGGAAACCCCTCTACTACGTCTACGAAATAATAAATAAGCCTGTCACGAGGTTCAACCTCTGGAGTGATGAATATCACTTTAAGGAAGGTGTGGAAATAATACGTTCATTAGACAAGAAGTCTAGGGACGTGTTATTGAAGGAGAGCGTAAACGAGGTATTAAGCTATCGAAAGCTTGATTCATCACTTGTTAACGACTTTTTGGAAGTGAGTTCAAAGATCCTTGACTATAGAGAGAAGCTTTTGTGTTCTTTCAAAAATTAGGAAAAATTATAATAATTGACAGTTAAAAAAGGGATTGTGGACGTTATTTTTGCAAGAGGGTTAATCAAGAGTTTTAGAGGAAAATTAGTCTTAAAAGGTCTCACTTTTTCCGTTAAGAAGGGTTCAATTACGGGCTTTGTGGGACCTAATGGAGCTGGAAAGACTACGACTATAAAGATCCTTTCCGGACTACTCAGGAAGGACAAAGGAGAGGTATATGTCTTGGAGGAAGACCCGTGGGATAATCCACGTCTTAGGAAAAAGGTGTCCGTTATCTTTACTAAGCTACCTTACCCTTCTAATGATACAATTAGGGAATATCTGGAGGACTTGAACAGCGTATTTCACGGAGACTTAGCTAGGCTGATTAAGGAATTCAACCTTCAGGACCACATGAGAAAGAGAGTCTCTCAACTCTCATCAGGACAAGCACAGAAAATACAGCTGATAGCTTCACTATTGAAAAACCCAGAGTTAGTAATAGCTGACGAGCCTACAGCCAACCTAGATCCTCAAGCAAGGATAGAGTTTTACGACATGGTTAAAGCTCTTGCACGAGATTACGGGGTCACCTTTTTCATATCATCCCATATACTCTCAGAATTAGAGAAAGTAATTGATCATGTTGTCTTTATAGATGACGGGATGATAAAGGCTCTTGGAGAACTCTCTTATGTGGAGTCCATGGTCAAAGGTGAGGAAATTCTAATCCTCGTGAGAGACAAAGAAAGGGCTTTACAAGTACTCAAAGACTTTAACCCGGTAGTCGACGGTCCCTACATTAAAGTCAGGAACGAGATGAGGAAGGTAATTGACATTCTTGACGACAACCATGTGGAAGTGTTGAGTGTCAGGAAGGTGAGTCTGGATGACGTCTTCAGAAAGCTTTCAGGTGTTTAAAATACTTTTTAAGGAGAGGTACAAAGACCCGACGTTACAGATGATCCTGCCGACTATGTTAGTGGGGTACGTCTTTATCCCCTCATTCCTGATAAGAGGAAACTTCCTTAATTATGCTCTGGTTTTAGCGAATATACCAGTCATAAGCATTCCAGAGACGGTAGCCGTAGCTTTGGCGTTAAGGAACATAGTGTTCGTCTTCGGAGACCACATGAACTCAGGCAGTATAATATCTTTCCTAATGATGCCCGTAAAGAGAAGGGCTTTCTTTTTCATGAGCTACTTCAATGACGTAATTGTACCTTACCTCATGTGGTTAGGGACTTATTTCTGGTACTTATACGAATTATCTCTTATCAACAACCTCACATTGTTTATGGGATTAATTTATACAGCCGGTTATTTCTTCTCTACATCAGTGATACTGTTCTACACCGTCCTCTTAAGGACTAACGGGGCGGCAACTCTAGCCTCAATGTTTACTCTAGGCTCAATTTTCATTATCGGAGGGATTGGAAATTATGAAATAATAATAGGAGGGATAAATTACAATTCCTTGAATATTACCTCCTTCATGAACGTTTATCCGTTAATCTTGGCTTACTCCATCAATCCTTCGACCTATTTCACGGTAATCCCTTATGCGATAACGGGTGTCTGGGTGGACTTCATACTAGCTCTGGTGTTGTTCTTGATATCTTACCTTAAGTTTAGGGTGATGGAGTTTTGATCAGGTTGGGTTTACTTTTACTAACATTAGGACTGACTATGGTCTTCTTATCCCTTACTACCATAAGCGGTAATACGCAAACTACAGTGAACTTCCTTCACTCGTATGGTATTAATATACCCTCTTTCGTTACCAGTGTGAGTGTTAACCTAGTCGAGAACAAAAGCGATGTAAATGCTATAATCTTGATACTTAACGGCTCGTCAATTACAACCGTAACAACTCCCTATTCAGGTTGTCTAAGTAGTGGGGATTACCATTTTGTCGTCTTGAAAGAGATCAATACCACGACCGGGAAAGCACTTAATACCTCTCAGTATTATAACGTAACACTGTTCTTCAAGATCACGAAGGCTTATGTGGTGAGCAACCCAAAGGCAGTGCTGATTCAAGGGGTAATATTATCGCTTGTCGGATCTGTCTTGTTGGTGAGGGATATATATAAACATTTTTATGTAAAAGGAAGTTGATGTGAGAAAGGTTTGTGTTTCCCGTGGCTTAACTTATCCTTTAATTCAACCACGTGACCCGTCTCAAGGGCTCATACACCTTCACCCTTAATTCATTGGGGCTAGTAGAAGAAAACACCACTACCCTCCCATCCATTCTTATCAATCCCATCCTCGTTAGCAAAGCCCGTCATCATTTAGGGAGATCATCAATAGAAAATTCATTGAGAATTTTATATAAACATTTCTCAAGGTAATATTCAGAAGTGATTAAAATAACAGCAGTTATGGGACTTTAACGTAACTTAAAGATTTTCATCAGTCCCGACGATCCACCTAAATAACGTTCAACGAACCTGAGGAACGCCTCCACGCTCCTCAGGTTCAGCTCCCCTATCAGCTCCCTGACAACGTCGGTCATCATGGTGAAGATCGTGAGGTAACCCTGAAGCCTCTCTCTCCTCCAGAACGAGGAGTCCTCCAGTCCAACGGCCTTGACATCTCTGTGAAGCTCCTCGATCTCCCACCTCATCCTCCAAACCTCCTCCATCTCCTCCTCGCCGAGCGAGAGATCGGTCGTGTAGAGGTACTTCTCGCGTGTCCCGGAGTCACTTTTATATTCCCGGACTAGCAATTTTACTGTAGTCACTCGGTCTCCCAAGGTCAGGTCGGCGTAGTAGACTCCGGGGGTATCTCACTCGGAGGTGTCCCTCCACCTCCTCGAGGGTCCCTCAGGCCGACTCGACCCTGAGCTTGGTTGGACTTGAGCTCAGACACCACGTTGTCCTTCACGAGCTTCTCTGACTAGTACTACGAGTCGAAGACTACCTTGGACACGCGGAAGTACCCCTTGAGCACGTCCAACACCTTCCTGACCAAGTCGATCTTGGTCTTGAACTGGGTGACCATCCCCAAATCCAACATCTTCCTCACGGCGTAGGGGAAACCATGAACGTCCTGCCCGTGGAGATGTCCACTATGGCGACCGTGAGGAGCTTGACCCTCTCGAACCTCCGGTGGGCGTGGCAGTAGATCCAGTAGTTTCCGTGGGGGCTCACGTCCTTCCCTCTGGAGTACTCCTTGTGGTCCACGGTGTCGTCTATGATTACAGCAACCTCACCCTTCACCAGTCCCGATAGGACCTCCAGCCTCCACGCGTCGTGGAGCTCTCCCAACGCCTCTAGCAGGTTTGCGTAGTCTAACCCGAACGTCTCAGCAGCATTCTTCACGCTGGCCCTACCACCTAGCAGGGTCATGAGGACTATCGCCAACCCGACCTTCCTGCTCCTCCCGTTCCTCCTGACCACGCCCAGAACTTGGTTGACCGCCTTGACCAGCCTCTCCTTAGCCAGTTCGACCTGTCCCTTTCGGTTTGACATTTTCATCTTTTCAGTGGGACGACGTCTAAAATTAAAAACTTCTCGCTAATACTGACTTCTTAGTATTACCTCCCTAAGATTCTCATAACTGCTGTATTTAATTGAAAGTGGTTAAAAGGCAATTAGCTTAAAATAATAAGTGGTAAATACTATTTAGAATGCCAGTAATAGTAAGGAAAACTCATGAAAAAGATGGAAAGAAAATTTACATAAGAATTGGGGAAAGTCCTCCTGCAGTAAAGGAAGGCAAAATAAAGGAAGGTGCTTTCTTTATTATAGTAGGCGATGATAAAGGAGAGAAAAAAATAAGATTAACAGATCAAGAAGCATTAGATGTAGCCTATAGAATGATAACAATTTATCAAATGCACATCAGAGTTTACAGAAAATTGGATAAAATGACGTATCAAGAATATAAACATAGAATGGAAAATATTAAGAAAGAGGAAGAAAAGGAGCTAGAAAACGATATAATAAAATTTCTAATTAGGTCTGGCGGAGAGGCAACTATTGAGGAAATAAGGGACTTACTAGGAGCTAAACACGCCGATTATCTTCATGTGATGGAAAAGAATGGTTTAGTTATTCTAAAGGGTAATAAAGTCTCGATAAACATGGGAGGAAAGTTAGATGAAAAAACAGTATGATATAATAGTTCAATATACGATTTAACGTGAAACAAATAGCTGATTTGCACATATAATGGTGCTATTTTGCGTAATGCTTTTTATAAAGTTATGATATAATTTACTATTGATTAGTAACCACGATATCACTAGATGATAAATATTCCTTAAACCTATTAAACCTTTTAATATAAACTGTTAAATATGAAAGATAGTGTCGTCGTTAAGCTACAAATTCTGGGATTAACCTTCTTTTCGACAAGACTAGGGCTATGGAGTACATCATGGTGCGCTCCTATTTACTGCCTTCGTTGCTCTCTTGAATCTAATTAGCCTATCCCTTAATGAGGAATGAAAGGACTCGTTAGGGTTAACCGGCGAGACAACCGTGCGGTCTTTCAACAAGTTATAATCATCGCTCACCCATCTACCCTCTTCAGGCAAATACTTTTTAACCTCAAGGAAAGTTCTCTCATCCCTATCCCCCACAGAGTAAATGAGGTAAACTCCCAGCTTCGTGTACACGTAACAAGTGAAAACCCACTTGTAAAAAGCCCTAGTATTCTTGTAGAAGTAAGTCCACATCTCGTCAACAACCTTAGCAACAACCTTACCCTTGACCAACTCCTTAGCCCTACCCCACAACTCAACCAACTTCTCATACTTTTTCCTACCATAACGCTTAATCCAAGTGAAAACAGTACCAAGAGGTACGTTAAGGCTAGAAATAGCCCTCATACTCATACCATTAGCATACATTCTCAAAGCCTCCTCCCTCAACTTCCTAGAATGATAACTAGCATCACCCAAGAAGTACTTACCACAATCCCTACACAAAAACTTCTGCCTACCCAAAGGCCTACCACACTTAACAACGTGATGACTACCACAAGAGGGACAAGAAACGTCTTGCCTAAATACAGGCTTCCTACCCGTCAGTGATACTCGTTATACAAATATAGATAACTTAACGACGACACTATCTCCACACTCTTTACTTAAATAATAACAAATATTATGTAGAAATATAATTATTAGTTTCAAGTTTTTTACTTACGATAAATTTAAAAGCAACGGGATAAATAGAGTATTTAGGGTTACCCAAAATGATAGGACTAAGCGAAATCTTAAATCCTTCTACTGGTCTTTCAGTCTCAGAAATCCTCCTGATATCATTGATACTGGGAATGCTACACGGTGCTACACCGGACGAACATACGTGGCCTATAACTTTCAGTTACGCTATAGGAAAATACAGTACGAAGGGAGGGATGAAAGCAGGATTCCTATTCTCAGCTGGATTCACCGCACAAAGGGCTCTGTTGACCACTCTCGGTTATATAGGCCTAGCTGCGATTTATAAAGAGTACAACTTAGACGGTCCAGTATACGTAATCGTAGGTTTCGTAATGGCTATAGCAGGTTCTTATATCCTCAAGGGAAGGTACTTACATTTGCCGATAGACGCTTTAATGAAGCATGGAAGTCACGAAATCCCTAAGGATGTGCCATTAAGAATGACAGTTGTACATGGTTTAATTGCTGGCTTCGGTTTTGGTGCTTACGCATCGATAATAACTTTCGTACTCGCCCCGCAGTTACCTAGTGTTATTTACTCTCCTCTCCCAGGTTTGATGTTCGGTATAGGCACGATGATCATGCAGATAATATTTGGAGCAATATTCGGAAATATATTGAGGGCTAAGAAGGCTAGCGAAGAACAGATCACTTATGTAGCTAGGAAGTCTGCAGGCAGGGTGTTATATTACGGCGGGTTGGTGTTCATGGTAGTCGGTGCACTGATAATAGCATTGCCGCAGACAGACAACTTTGCAATCTCAACCGGGATTTCAATTCCTAACCTCGACGCTATAGATGTCGGCTTCCTGTTGGTAGTAATGACTGTTGGACTCATAGGTTTACTGAGTATAATAACGAGCTTTAGAGAAGCCTTCAAGACTACAAGCCAAGGAGAAAAAGGAGTAATGAAGAGGACTGTGTAGACATAACCTCGTTTTTGAAACGTGAAAGGTTTTATAAACTCGTCCTCTATTTGCGTTGTAACGAGTAATAAATTAAGTAAGACACCAAACCGTAAGAAAGATGAGCTATTATGTACGGTAATGTGATCGTGTAAGGTAGGAGGATTAAATGAATTGGTAAACTGAAAATGGATAGGACGGAAGAACCGAAAAGTAGTCCGAGTACTATCGAAGACGGTATACTGTTTGGTCTTATACCACTCGCCTCAATAATAGTTACCCCGATTGTAAAAACAACTACAGCCACTATTATGTGAAGAAATACGCCTAATAATATTGAGGACATGTGAGTTAGGTGATAAGAAATATCCGTAAATATAGATAGGTCGTCTATAAAGAAAAATAATTCAAAAATTCCTCCAGCCAAACCGGATATTAACTTATCGAAAAACATTATTGGATTAAAGACTAATTCTATGTTTAAAAGATTATTCACCGAGAATGAAGACTGAAGTAGAAAGACTAAGTATTATAGTGAGAAATTTTAGAAAATATGAGGTAACTATTGTACGTGAAGAAATACCCTAATATTTCTTATTTTTCATACATCCCTTATTTTTCGCCATATCTTAAGTGGCTTTGTGAGTTTAATGACGAAGTCCTTAATGAAGTTAAGGATGAACTAGGAATTAGGTGTTAAGGGAATCCGGTTTTTAAACCTCCACTACAAGATTTACATCGTGATTAAGGTAGGTACTTGCGGTTTCACCTATAAACACTTCAGGTATTTCGACACCTTAGAGGTACAACAAACATTTTACGACATTGTTAGTGACATTCAATTGCAAAAATGGAGGAAGTTAGCTGAAGAAAACAATGTAGAGCTCACAATAAAGGCGCTACAAATAATAACTCACGAATATAACACGAGTACCTACAAGAGAATGAAACATAAGTTCGGAGATGCTAAAAATTACGGGTCGTTTAAGGATACTAAGGAAGTTAAGGAAGCTACTGAGATCACGTTAAGGGAGGCAAAGGAGTTGAACGCTAAGATAGTCATTTTCCAGTCTCCTGCGTCCTTTAAACCGTCCGACCGTAACGCTAGGGCTGTCATAGACTATTTCTCCATCCTTGACAAGAAATTCAAATATGGTTGGGAACCTAGGGGAGAATGGTATAGTGAGCTGGAGTTATTGAGGAAGGTCGTAGAGGAGTCCGGTGTAATCCACGTAGTAGACCCCTTCAAGCACACTTCATTAACAACGGTGAAATACTACAGACTTCACGGTAAAGGAAAAGGTGAAGTGAACTATTCTTACAAGTATACCGACGACGACCTCAAAGTATTGAAGAACATGGTGACCGACGGGTCGTACGTAATGTTCAATAACATCTACTCTTTTGATGATGCATTACGATTTAAGAAGTTACTCTCTACCAAGTAATAAAAAATCACTTAGTTTTGAGGATCCTAATTCTAAAAGTGTTACCATCTCTTTTTATTTCGCACGGATAACCTCTAGACTCGCAGATCATTGGTATTGAAAGCTCTGCTGGTTCGTTATCACTTATAATCTCAATAACTTCACCCTCTTTCATCTGATTAAGTCTTTTTACGATCTCTATCTGGGGCTCCGGACAAGGTTCTCCTCTTAGGTCAAGTATTAAGTCTGGTTTGTCTTTCTTTATTTTTTCATTCATTAAATTATACTTTCAATAAAAAACTAAATATATTCCCGCTTTATAAACTAACAGTTTAGATTTGATAAAAATTATACAAAATAAACGATTTACTCCTAATTTTTAATTCATTCAGGGCTGATTTCTTGAGAAGTATTACTGAGTGCGTATTTTTCGAGTTTAGTCATCAACACTTCATCTATATATACTGCGTAAAGTGTTGCTCTGACTGTATCGAGTAAACTTACTAGTTCAAGAATAGCGTCCTGTCCTTGTATTATTCGTCCTTTGTAATTCACATTTATTTTCACAATTTTTCCGTTTTTAATTAATATTCTTCCATTTACGTCTTCTCCTTTTATTACTACTATTCCGTATTCTACGTCTACGCTTGCCTTTGTTATCTTTGGTAATATTTGGCTAAATGTGCCTTGTTCTTCCAGTAGTTTTGTGGGTGTTATACCTTCTATTCCAATGTCGTTCTGGGTCTTAAGATAGTATTTTATGTACGGTAATATGTGATCTTCTACCATATGTTGAGCTAAGGCGAAAGGACTCCTCCCTAGTATTTTATCTAGACCAGATACTTTGTAGTCAGCAGTCATAATTATTCTTACAAGCGTTTCCATAGGCTTTATTGCCTTGGTTTGGAGTTTCATTTCCCAAGTAAATTTCTGGTCTTTTGTCCATCCTCTATAAATTACACCCTCTGACGAGTATACTGGCCCTTCCATTTCCCCTTCAAAGAAGTTCATCTTTGTGTCCGGTGTACCGAAGATGTATATTACTAAGAACTTGTTCGAGAAGCCTGAAAGTGAAGAAGGTGTCACATATTTTCTTTCTTTTTGGTCATAAACTTGTAGTATGTTGATATGACCAAAGACTCCGGTGAGGAGGAAGGGATCTGTCAGTAAGCTTACTACTCTATCCTTAGAAGTTTGGATTGTAACATCGTGTGAATAAACACCCATAACTATCCCTTGACATGAGTCATATACATACTAGTATTTAAATTTAGCTTAAATTTGTTCTAATATAATAATTAAAATATGTTGGCGAAATTTAGATAGTTTTAACAACAAAGTCAATTTAGTGATGAAAATGAAGAGAAGAGACTTAATTAGGTTGTCGATGATAGCTGAAGGAGCAGTTGCTGTATCTCCATTATTTACTCCACTCTTAAATTATATGGGATTTTACTATAAGGAGTTACAAGTTATATCTAAAAATTGTCTAATTGCTAGCAATCAATACGTTAGGTCTTGAAGGATTTCCTAGAACAGATAATCCTACTCCTCATCATCCGGTAGGATGACAATTACTATCACCTCCTTTTCCAACAAGCCCTTAATCTTCTCATGAACTCCCTTAGGAACGTATATTGCGTATTTTGGGTCTCCGTATTTGTCATGGCCCATTGAGAATATTTTTGAATGGAATGTAACTTGAACCACAATTGATTATTTAAAGTAAAGGTTATAAGCTTTACTTACAAAAATTAATCGAAGAGTGCCACTATGAACTCGATGAGCAATGTGAGGGGGAGGATGGGTTCGATGAGGCTCCCTTTGTCCTCGAAGGGAGTGGTTTAACTCCCGTATACGGCATGGGGAGGGAAATAAGGGGCATGAGGACGAGAGGTTGAATACAAATTCATGAAATCTCAATGAAAGTCCGATTTCCTACTGACGGTGTTGTCTTTATTCCATGGATTGCTTGTTCAACCGGCATAGCTAAGTACGTTTTAGTTCTAACTGTACCTCTACTATTCAGCTCTACCAGTGCCTTAAAGAACGCATCTATATTATCTACCTCAACTATGTTAACGAAATCATAATCACCGAATAATACATATTGCTCCTTGACCTTGGTCCCCACTTTGCTGAGTTCTTCGTTGACCTCTTTTATTCTTTCTAGCTTGTCTACTATTGTTTCAGCTCCCTTGTCTGTTAGGTTAGAAAGCACTACAAACGTTGTCATTAACTATAGTTTAAGAAAAACGTTCTCATATATTTTTCTAGTATTTAAAAATTATAATTATATAAATGTATTTACAAGAATTAATGTATTTATGTACTTAAGGAATATTACTAAACTTACACGCTCTACGAGAGAAGACTCTTTTATGCCTAAAAAAGAAAGAGTTAAGAACAAGATTTCCGTAGACAATAGAAAAGTAATTATTTATTATCTAGTTCTCTCAACTATAACTTGAACTATGGACAACTTGTATTTTAACGCTTCATTTAAACTATCCTCTATATCTTCAGGCCGCTCAACTAACTTAAAATATCCACCAAAACTTTTTACAGTCTCCCCTATGTTATATCTTCTAAAATCTGCCCCAGGGTAAATTTTTTTAGCCTTTGCTAAGCCCTCTGGAAATGCTTCGTCTACAGCCTCAGCACTAGCTAACCATCCCCCGTTATCATAGATTACTACTAGTACATCACCTCCATATGTTGTAACTGTGTAATAAAAGGCCTCAGGAACCCCGAAAATGAAACCACCATCACCGGTTGTAACTACTACTTTCCTTCCACTAGCAATAGAATAACCTACACCACCCCCTAATGCCCAACCTAAGTGACCGAAGCCTGGATCTGCGAAATATTGTCCGAAAGCTAGGCGTGCGTATTTGGGATTAAATTGATACTCGTTAAATATGACTAGGCCTAACTTGCCCACGTAATACGATAATAACTTGGGATGAACAACCTTCATTTTTTTGAGCTTCTCAATCTCCTCTGCCTTCTTCTTTTCTTGTTCAGTATGGAGTTCTTTAATCCTCTCTTTCAGTTCCTTCTTTTCGGATAGCTTCAGTTTAGAGAAGAACTCTGATACCGTAGACTGTACACATAGGTCGCAAGGGAAACCATAAAACGGTATATAAGAATATGAGGGATCAACGTCGACCCTTATTACTTTTCCCTTAACTTTCACCTTTTTAGGGATCCAAGGTACCTCAGATTCAACTACTATGACCAAGTCGGCTTGAGATAGGTCGTAATAGTCTACTCCCATCTCACCTTCATAATTTACCACTTCACCTACGTAATTCAGAACCGGGATACCAACCTCGTCAGCAAAGGACTTCAAGCTATCGAACCACTCTTTCTTCCTCCCAGCTCTCCATGTGACAATAACGGGGTTTCGGCTTTCCTCTATTAACTTCTTAGCCTTGACCAAATCCTCCTCCCTAACACCCGGAGAAAAAGTAGCTAAAGGTCTCTCGTACCTTCTCTCAGTTTTTTCTACACTTACCTCTCTGGGAATCATGAGGTAAACCGGCCCAGCAGGTTCGCTAAACGCTAACTGAAAAGCCCTGTTTACGGCTTTTTCCACCTGCTCGGCACGCCTTATCTCGAAGTCCCACTTAACCCACTGTCTGACGACTTCACCTTGATCCCTAGCTTCCTGAGTCCAATGAATACGTAAATTCCTACTAACTGTACTCCCATCTTCCGTGTAAGGGCTTCTCCCGGCTATTACTATAAGGGGGATACGGGAAGTGTAAGCGTTAATGATTATACCCAATGCGTTTGCTGTTCCGGGCAGTGTATGGAGTGCAACGACTCCTATTTTTCCCGCTAAAGAATAACCTAGAGCAGCTGATGCAGCTGTTATCTCGTGGGGTACTACTATAAAATCGGGCAAGGACGGGTCTCTTACTTTTTCCTCGATGAAAGCAGCATAATCAGTACCCGAGACCATGAATATCTTGTCAACGCCCATTTCCTTTAACTTAGAAAGGAGTATTCTAGCACCGCTTTCCATGCCTACATATCGTATTTTTACAATATATATTGATTGGTGTAAAAAAGAGGAAAAAGTATAACGCTTTAACGTTTATATTCGAAACCGTGAGAATCTTGGTACGCGTTTATGGAATAAAATAAAGTGAGGTTTTTCTATTCTGTCATAGAATACAAGCGTCTACCATCATCGGCAATAGTTAATATGAAAAATTAGGTTTTAACGACACTACGTAAAAATTATTTGGTTCGCCGTTTAACACTTGGCGGATATGAGACATTAGACGAAAGTAGGGAAGAAAAATCCATAACCTTTAATTTACTGTATACCTGAAGTCTTTTATGAACTTAGTCGGTGAGTCTCTTTTTTCTTGTAATCACTGTCCCAGACTGATGAATTACGTTCAGTCCATAGTCCCTCCACCGCGGTTTAAGTTATGGAATTACTGGGCAAAACCTGTCCCAGGCTTTGGTGATCCAAACGCTAGAATCCTTATTGTAGGACTTGCCCCCGCTGCCCATGGTGGTAACAGGACTGGGAGAGCTTTCACTGGAGACCAATCCGGGCAATGGGTAGTCAGGGGACTTTACGAAATAGGTCTCGCCAACAAACCGGAAAGTGTTTCGCGTGATGATGGTCTTATACTAAAATGCGTATACGTGACTAATGCTGTGAAGTGTGTTCCTCCCAAGAATAAACCCACTAATGACGAAATAAAGAAATGTTCGTTAAACTGGTTACTAAAGGAAATTAACTCTTTGAAGCATCTCAAGGTCATTATCCCCTTAGGTAGGATAGCGTTTTATAGCGTGTCAATATTATTGGGAGTAAAAGCTGATTTCGAGCACGGTAAAGAGATCGAAGTGGGAAAATATAAGGTGTTAGCTAGCTATCACGTGAGTGCACAGAATACGAGGACTGGAAGACTCAACTGGGAAGACTGGTTGAAAATTTTGAGGAGAGCTAAAGAGTTAGCTGAATGTTAGAGAGGATGCAGTCAAATTAGAGATAGAATTAAGTGGTTTATTATACTATGTGCTGAGATGTAAATAACTTAAGTCGAATAAGTATAATAACTTAACACACAAGTTTGCGTCGTGAAGTACGTAAACCAAGTAAAAAATCCCCACGGGACTGTCGTAGTAGATTGCTTTCAGACCCTCATTTCACTTTTAAGAACGTGCTCGGAGCTGACAAAGTCGAGACTCAAAACGGTAAAATTAAGGCTGAAATACCACTTAGGGGATTATTCTTTCTACGATATAATTTAGTAATTTATTCCACAAGGTTCTCGTCACGTAGTAGTATTAAATACGTCATGGAGATCGCCGATTTCGAAAAGCCCCGATTAGGCGAATTGGAATTTAGTGTTAGCAAGTGTTGGTTGAAGGTAAAGTTTGTTGCCGATCTCCCTATTGAGATTGTCTTAGCTAAGCAGCTGTTGAAAAAAGTAAAAACTTTTGAAGAGAATTTTGAAGAAATTATCACACTAGAAAGAATAGAAAGAAAGATTTAGAGGGTAACGATTAAAAAGGTTTAACTTTTCCTTTTTTCTTCTTTTTAATTCTCACTCAGATGCTGTAGGAGTGACTATTTCCTCTCTAGATGCCTCCTCTAAGTTTTTGTCCTTGGACTCAGGGACAAATATCACCGTAAATAAAGTCCTTTGTAACTTTTATCGGTCTTAAAGTATCTTTTCTATAAATAGTCAAGTTCTTATGTTGATTTACTACTATATAGCCTCTCTCATTCATACCTAGATTAAGTATTAATAAGGAAGGATAGATATAATACTTTAGTTCAAATCGCGTAATAATTAGGATAGTTAATTTAAATTGAAATGTAAGCTACGTATATATACACCACTTGTTAATCCATTATCCTGACGTCTTGTTAACTCTGTTAATGCTCCTAATGTAAGTCATTAGGAATACAGTTATTTTTAATTATAATTAAAAATTATGACCCATGTGTTTATTACGAGTTGTTAATGTAGATAGACCAGTTCTTACAAATGATGTGGTATTTGTCAATCATGACGACTTCGTAAAACTCGGAGACGAGACATACTTAAGGGTTTTAGCTTCTGACAAGAAATGGGACGAGATTAGTAAAAGTTACTTTTACTTTATCGTGAATAAGCTAAGGGCTCTAGGTTTACTTATAGACAACGCTTTGTCCTTTAAAGTCCTGTTACCTTATAAGCCCTCATATAGTGGTCTCTCAGTTACAGAAGGAATAGCATTCGTAACACAAGACAAGAAACTTATCTATTATAACGCTGAAAATGAAACGTATAGGTGCGGAAGATGTCCAGTAAATTCTGAATGTCTTTTAGGAGCAAAGTCTTTGGCTAGGGAAATGGAGGTAAAAATAAGGAACGAAGAGCTAGATACAGCTTGGCTCTCAGTGATCGAAAGTGTTAAGTCTCAAGTTATGACTAATCTACGTTTCCTAAGGGCTAAAGCAGATCTAGAAGAAGTAAAGGTGAAGGCGGTTGAGTATGCTAAAGAGCGTTTATAAACTATCCCTTTTGACGAGTCTACCACTCGTTGTAACATTCTCTCTCGGTCTAGCTAGAGCTCTTGCAGATGCTGGAAAAATCAAGGTCAGTTTCTCAGATGGCTTCCTCTACCTTCACGTGACCTTTGCTGTAATAACTGGTATGTTGTCACTTGCTCTGTTTAAGCTAGCTTACAATACCGGTCTTCTCTTCCCACGTCTCCTAGCTTCCGTTAACCTTATCGCAATAGGAATAGCAGGGATTTCGGGACTGACTGTTCTATTGATGCGTAACGATTTGTTAGCCACCCTAATGCTTTACTCTTTTGAAGTCTCTTTCGGCGTCTCCTCCGTACTCATAGGATATCTTTACTGTTTCTATCGTCATCTTTCTGAGAGATGTTGAATATCTTTTTCGTGACATAAGAGTAATAACCGGTTGTGAGCCGTTTAAGTCCTTCTGGTATCAGCAGTTATGGGAATCTTAGGGAGGTAATACCAAGAAGTCGGTATTAGCGAGAAGTTTTTAATTTTAGACGTCTTCATACTGAAAAGATGTCAAACGGAAAAGGACAAATCGAGTTAGCTAAGGAGAAGTTGATCAAGGCGGTCAACCAAGTTCTGGGCGTGATCAGGAGGAACGGGAGGAGCAGGAAGGTCGGGTTGGCACTCGTCTTGATGGTCCTGCTAGGTGGGAGGGCCAGCGTGAAGAATGCTGCTGAGACGTTCGGGTTGGACTACGCAAACCTGCTGGAGGCGTTGGGGGAACTCGAAGACGCGTGGAGGGACTACTTGAAGGTCCTGTCGGGGCTGGTGAAGGGTGAGGTTGTCGTCATCATAGACGACACCGTGGACCACAAGGAGTACTCCAGAGGAAAGGACGTGA
>NZ_JBBHKS010000009.1:0-144696 GCF_037389975.1 Stygiolobus sp. CP859M
CTAACTCGATTTGTCCTTTTCCGTTTGACATCTTTTCAGTATGAAGACGTCTAAAATTAAAAACTTCTCGCTAATACCGACTTCTTGGTATTACCTCCCTAAGATTCCCATAACTGCTGTTTTTTATTTTCATCCATAGTGTTCCTTAATTTGGCTTTATATCCCTCTCTGTTTACTTTCCTGGCAAATGCTTTACTGATAGGTCTTTCAAGTTCTCTAGGTTCTTCGGTTACTGTATTCTTGATAGATTTAGATAGATCTAAATTTTCCGCACTAGGTTTTTTGAGGAGAGTATTCGCAGCCCTTGGTTTCCTTGCCTTTTACCTTACTAAGTACATTCCATTCTCTGCTTTTTACCTTTCTTTCTTTCTCGTTGCGATTGTTCCTATAGTTCTGTCACAGTTTATTGAAATGAAGCCGGTTGCTGTAAAATACACCCTATCAATTGAATTTGTTAGGAGAAGTTTGAGGGAGTTTTCTTGGTACTTAACCTATATTATAGGCATTTCACTCTTCACCAACATGATACCGATAGTAATTCACTACTACACCGGTTTATCAGTATATGATGAGGTGTTTTATTTCGTCATTGTATTTGTTATCTCTTCGATAGGTGCTTATTTTTCCAAGTTTATCAAAGGCAGATTACTTATCATGAGCTTTATGCTTTCATTGCTGATTTTGGCTCTCATGGGAACTGAATATTATGGCGGTGTCATGTACATCGCTTATTCTTTTCTCTATGCAATCGTATCCCCTAACGTGTCTTACCTTTACGCCAGGACTGTAAATAAGGATATTGATAAAGTGGCTGTAATATCATTAGTCGGCACTATAATTACCGCTCTGGACAACTTTATGGAAGGACTAGTTATAAACCTTGGCTTAACGTCTTTAATCTTTCCCTTAGCATCACTTTTCATGTTCCTCGGAGTGTTCAGTAAACTTAAAGGGTTAAGCTCAGAAAAATAAACCATAACTTTAGTATTCTATGTATCTTTTTCCCCTTTTAACATTGCAAATTACATTTGGGAGATTCAGGAATCCTTTGTGAATTGTAATATCTCAGTTGATTTAGCTTATTCAATGAAGAAATTATTGAATATATTTGATCGTTTGATGAGGAAATAAAGATAGCCAGTTTTTCAATCATTTGGTCTTTTCTAATATCACAAGTACAACCACTAATGATAGCAAGAATAAACTAATGACAACTATCGCCGTTGTTAAGTTTATACTCACATCCGTTACTGACGTGGTAGGTGGTGTTATACTCTGAATTAACGTGAAGTTACTATTAACATCGGTCGAAGTAACGTTAATTTGAGAAATATCTGCAGAATAGTCTATCTTCTCGACATACGGGGTCGACTCCTCTCCTGCGTTAGCGGCAATTACTTTTATCACCAGATATCCGTCGCTTAATGGTATTAATACCGATGTTTTTGTGGTATTTGTCACAAGGGTATTGTTAACATATATCAAGTAGTATTGAGCATACGGTGAGGGTGGCCAACTCACGTTTATGTAATTATTCTCAATCGTCACTGTAACGTCTGGTACTGCGGGTTTTATGTAATACGATACTAATGCACTTGTCGTAGTAATGCCAGCTTGGTTTATAGCCTCCAAAGTTACATTATAGACTCCGAAGGGTATCTTAAGTAGCACTGAGTAATTAGTTAACGTGAGGTTTTCAATGACTTTACCTCCTGAGGTCACAGTAAGGATGAACTTTGAGGGTTGGGTTGAATTCCATGATACTAATAAACCTTCTGCTAATTTACTAACTACGAAAAGTACCGATGCTTTCTCGACAGCAACAAAATCTACCTCGGCTTCGCTGCTGTTCCCTATCTGATTATAGGCTATAACCCCGACAGTGTAAGTCTTACCCGGAGTTAAATTAGTGAAAGTATAAGACGTTATATTCCCTAAGTTTTTAGCAAACGTAATATTTCCTCCCTTCATGAACAGATAATATCCAAGGATGGGAAACCCACCGTTAAAAGTTGTTTTCCATGATACTGTAGCATTTTTATCTCCTAACTTTACGTGAAGTATTGGAGGGTTTGGAACGGAAAATGGAGTCAAGACTATTATCTGTGAGGGTGTACCGTTACCTTGTTGGTTGAAAGGGATTATTTGGAAATAGTATTTTACCCCGTCAGTTAGATTAGTGAATGTATAAGAAGTAGAGTAGGTCATAACAGACCCCTTCTGACCGTCGCTGCTCCAATAATTTATGTAGTAACCAGTAGAAGCGTTATCAGACCATACGATCGTCGCAGTTTCGTTTCCTGCTGAGTAATACACTATTTTAGGGGCTGGAGGTGGTAATATTATTTTCACAGACTGAAACGCGTCTGTAGGTACTTGTGATGGTAATAAAGCTCCTCCTACTATATACAACGTATTGCCTAATTGTACGTAACCGCTGGACTCAGTAGGAACATTTTCAGTATACGTTGTGTAATGCCATGTATTGTTGTACAAATATGCAATAACGCCGAGTTGTATAACGCCGTAACTAAAATAATAACCTCCTACAAAAAATAACGTATCTTCGTAATAACCTACAGCTTCTCCCTCAATACCTGAAGCCAATGAAGGTAATGATACCCATGAATTATTGGAGGGGAAATACTCGTAAACTGATGCAGTAGTTGAGGCATACCCAATATATCCTCCTATTACGAACAATACTGACCCGTTGAAGTAATAACCAAAGTTAGAGAGGGGCTGGGGTGTCTTTCCTATTATTTTCCAACTTCCGTCTGAAAACGAGTAGACTTGTATTAGGTTTGAGGGAGGAGCTAAGTCAAGCCCGGTGAAATTAGCTCCTCCTATTACATAGAGCTGATTATCATAAATAAAGACTCCCTCGTCATAAACCGGTCGTGGCATAGAGTTAGAGACTATTACCCACTGATCTCCCTGAAGTTTCAATATGCCCCCGAATATCCCAGATATGTTAAGCCCTCCTACTACATAAATACTTCCGTTATATACTACAGCCCTAGCACCTATTAAAGGGAAAGGTAGACTAGGTCCTTGAGTCCACCTCCCATGCGAGTAAATAAATACCGCTGAAGAATATGAGGGACCTTGTGCCATTCCTCCTATAACATATATTGAATTGTTGAAGTAAACCACGGCCGGATCTTGAACTGCAATAGGCAAGCTAGGGAGGTCTTGGCACCTAAAGCTCACGTCAGAATGGGTTATAATAACCATATATATTGTTGGTATCAACAGTGAGAGAATTAAAAGAAAGGTTACTTGTCGTTTCCGCATTACTCGTTATATATTACCATGCTAATAATAAAATCACCCGTAAATTACTGAGTTAAAACATGTAATAAAGAGAATTTAGGTCTTACTTAAGCTTAAAAGATTTTAGAAATGATATAGTAAGTTAAGTTCTGCATTACCATTGCTAATTTTAGGAAATATGGATCCATCATCAATTTAGAAGAGACATATATTTCCCTCTTTCCAGTTCTAATAGCTTTAACAACGGCATTTGCTACTTTTTCCGGTTCAACAGCATATTTATCGAATATTGTCTCCTTAACATTCTTAAACGAAGGGTGAGAAGTGAAATTCGTTTTCACGGGCCCAGGGTACACACCACTCACCTTAACGTTATACTTCCTCATGTCAGCCCATAAGGCATTCGTGAAATGGGCTAGAGCCGCTTTAGATGCGGAATAAACTATGAGTTTAGGAGAGGCAACGTAAGCCGCCTCCGACACTATATTTACGATTGCTCCTCCTCTCCTCTTAACCATATCCGGTAGAACTGCCTTTGTAAAATAAAGAGGGGCAAGAAATAAGGTTTTGACCATATATTCCTCTTCCTCTAAAGAGGTCTCTAAGAAAGAACCATAAACCCCAAAACCAGCATTGTTTACTAGAACGTCTATTTTCCCGAACTTCTCTTTTACTTCTTTGACGACCCTAAAGTCTTCATCCTTATTGCTCACATCTATTTGGTATTTCACATCACCTACATCTGGTTGACTTCTAGATACGGAGATAACAGTATATCCTAGTTGTTTTAGTTTAATTGCAGTAGCCTTACCTATTCCCTTACTTGCCCCCGTAACGATCGCTATTTTCCGTTCTTCCACACTGATAATTTGAAGGTTAAGATGAAAAACTTTTACCTAAATTTTCAAGTTGAACGCATTCCTAAAGTTATTCTCTATAATTTTTGATAACTCCTCTACATCTATATCCTTAAGCTGTGCCACGAACGGGATAGTGTTAATTATATCAGTAGGCTCTAGGAGCTTTCCCCTATATTCATAACCGCCATCGCTTTCCGTTAGTAAGATCTCCACTGGAGCTTTTTCTATAAGCCTTCTGTGCTTCTGTTGAAACGTCACCGACGGGTTAACGGTTATGTAAAAACCAGCACCTTCAATGTCTTTTAGTAAGTCCTCGGGTCCTGAATACCAGTGGAAGATTGCCCTCTTGACGCCTCCATCAATTAGTACGTTGAATGCGTCCCTCCATGCGTCTAAAGCATGAACATTAATCAACTTATCATTCTCAGCTGCCTTTCTCACAAAGAAAGTAAAATAGGAGAGCTGTAACTCCTTGTTCGCTTTCGCAAATCTGTAGTCCAACCCTACCTCTCCTATAAAATCTGCTTTACCTATTAATTCTTCTATTTTCTCTAACTTCTCTTCATGGACTTTCCAAGGATGAATACCCACTCCAGTGAGTACGTTTTCTGACTTTAACGACAACGTTTCAACGGAAGACGCATAGTCCATAGATACACCTGCAATCACAAAGCCTTCATAATTTTTCTTTAGGTAGGAGTAGTGGCAATGAGCATCATAAAAACGTACTGCCTTCATAATTTAGATTGCGAAGATAAGGGATAAATACCTAACTTGTGCCAGAAAAAGAATACATTGTAACGTTTAGGTCTAGCTCTGAGGAGATGTTGAATATCTCAATCTTTAACGGTGATGAGATGTTGTATGCTCTAAAGTCCGAAAGCTTTACCCCCATCTTGTTGTAAATTACCTCTCCGTCACTTATGTTTATTATCTCAATAGAGAAAGGCTCCTGAGAGTATGAGCGGATCTCTACGTTATACACTCCTGATAATGGGTTTACTTTGTATACGTATGTGAAATTGGAAGAGTTCGAGTACAACAAGAGGGTCGAACTCTTCTCGAGGAAGTGTGAATACTTGACTTCCGTTAAATTGTTAACAATTGTCATATACGTAGACACCTTTGAAGGTAGTGATATGACTAGTTTATCTCCAATTACTTTTATGAAATGAAAGTATATACCAAAAGCCGTTAGCGAGGTTAAAATAACTAAAGTTATTCCAATTACTTTTCCTATCATGAAAAAATTGGTTAGACATGAACAGTTTATAAGTTAGACTTCACCTTATTACCAGCTTGATGTCATGTAATTAAAGTAAGGAAAACGATTAATAAAGATGCATATCCCATTATCATTCCCCACTGGGACGTAGACCTTATTCCGTATAAAGTGACCAAGTATCCCATAGTAATACTACCTATTCCACCTATTATGCTACCCAGATTGTATGCGAGGCCTGTCATTGCACCTCTGGCTTCGATCGGAACCGACTCAACAATTAGTAACGGTGCCAAAGGCCAAAACCCGGTAGATATCGTGTAAATCATTAAACCTAACGCTACATAGCCGTGAATTATATCTAACATTAAAGGTAAACCTATCATTTCGCCTATAACTCCGACAATAATCAACGACCTTTTACTGATAACGTCCGAAGCCCTACCGAATACTATAAACGAAATACCTAAGGCTATGTTAGAGACAGTCATCAAAACCCCTACTAATTTGTCTGAGATACCAATTGATGAGAGGAACTCGGGATATACGGCGAATATTGAGTAATAAGAGAAGAACATTCCTGCTATAACTATCGTGGACCTTATTATGACACTCAGATAGGGCTTTACGGTAATCTTTCTCTTTTTCGTGAATGTAGTCACGTCGCTTACCTTCGTTATTATATACGGTATAAGTATTAAGGGAAGGGCACCCGTAAGTAGGAATAATCTCCAGTCTTCATGCAAATATAAATAGGCTAATCCAGTTAATGCGTAACCTAATCCGTAACCGGCTTGTACTATCCCGTTAATCAACCCCCTCATCGAAGGTGGGGCGTTTTCATAAGCTATCACAGTACCCGCTGTCCATTGTGCACCCATAAAAAGTCCTTGTAAAGCTCTGGCTAAAAGCAATACATAAACATTGGGAGCAAATGCTAACATTGCCTGAAACGAGGCATATCCCGCAGTTCCTACGTTTAACACTATTTTCCTCCCCCTCATATCGGCTATCCTACCGAAAACGTAACCGCCAATTACCCTGAATATCAGACCTAAGGCAAATAATAAAGTCCCCGTCACAGTATTAACTCCGAGGCATGTGGATAAGTCCGTGTAAACGTAAGTGATTATCAGGAGATCGTATATATTACCAGCCCATGCGAATACCGATGCTATTGTTGAGTGAATCCATTTTTGCATGAGTATGCCTTATATTTATTGAAGTATTTTATTTGTAGAACTATAAAAATTGTAAACCGTGTTTAAATATACAATTACACTTAATCTTTCTATTACCGATTAAAGATATATCTGACGAACATAAAATTCGATTCGTGGAAATTGTAAAAAAAGAACCAGCGATAGCCAATATTGCACAATTACTCTTATTCATCGCGATGGAATTTGACGGAAGTAACGCATACCTTGAGTATTATTACACGATTCCAGCACTTATGCTACTATTCCTAAGCGGTGTACTCCTTATTAGTGATCTTAAAATTGATAATAAGGTAGCATATTACCTAGCCATTTCTGAATTATTTGTAGTTCCAGTACTCTATTTTGTAATAACCAGAAATGTAGTGTTCCTCATTCTTTACATACCGTTGCTCATAGGTTTTTATTACAAGTTATTGAAAAAAGTAACTCTCATTCTGTTCTTCGGAATCCCCCTCTTATTTTTACCTGATAGAACTTTCTTCGGTACTGACGAGATTTTGATAGGTTATTATTCAGCTTATTTGTTTATTCATCATCTAAACCCTTATAATTATTCTCTGACTTCTAACGTATATTCATTCTATAATTTAACGTATACTAAATATTTAATTGGAACCCCTTATACTACAGGAGGTTTCGTCACCAATTTAAATTACCCTTCACTTTTTTTCCTTGTAGAGATTCCGACAGTTATACTAAATATATCACCTAATTATGAAATTCTCATTTTTTACTTGTTAACAGGAGTTTTAATGTATTTAAACACTGATGAACTAACTTTTTTACTTTTTATATCTATATATTTACTAAATTATAACTATCTTTTTTATCCTCTAGGTGGAGTAGATGATATTATCTGGGTATTTTTTGTGTTATTATCTATGACTGTGAAAAACGCGAGGTTGAAAGGAGTTCTTTACGGGTTAGCGATTTCATATAAACAAGATCCATTAATCATACTTCCATTTTACTTGTTACACCTAGGTAAAGAGAGGATTAAATTCCTATGGTTTACAGGACTTACTTTTCTACTAATTAACGCATATTTCATTTACCTATCTCCATTTCTATTCTTAAACGACTTGTTGACCCCCCTAAAGGGAGGATTGATACAAATCGGTTACGGGATAGACGTAATCTCTATAACTGGGTTATATTACCTCTATCCGGCTTTTTTCACAATTGCCTCAATTCTGATACTAATTGTTGGATTATTGACTAATAAAAGATGGTACGGTGTAGTATATTTGTCATTCTCGTTCTTTTATAGGGTTTTATGGAATTACTTAATGTATTGGCCATTATTTTCTTATGTAGACTCTTTCCAAAATAACAAACTCCTTCTCGTAAATCCGAAAAAAGTCAGAAGATTGATCTTTGCTTTGATAATTTTAATTCTTCTCATATCAGGTATCTATTTCCATTTTAATTTTCTCAGTTACCAAAATTCAATTCACATGAAAGTCATCAAAGTTTTTGAGAAAGACGATTACGTATTTGCGTTCCTTATAAACGTATCATTCTACGGTGAGGGATCAGCCCTACCCCACTTCAGGATACTCCAAGACTCTCCTACAATAACTGCCAACGGACTTTTATGGTGTTCTAATTCAACTATTTTGAAGACGGGAGGGTCAGAGATTGTATATGTATATGCCCCATATCATTTTCTCTACATAAACATAAATAATACAAAAATCATTGAAATAAATGCATATTATTCAAATTATCAGGGATACGAACTATTAAACTTTAAAACTTGCTTATAAGTGAAAATTAATTATTGTTATTAATCTACATTTTTATCTTAATTTTTTGCTTAAAATTTCACATTTTATAGCCAGAGAGTGTTGAAAAATCATATATAGTATTATACTATCAACGTTTCATGAGCCGAATTGAACAATAAGACTATGACAACTTTTATGATATTTCTCTCCCTAGGAATGATGGCGCTGAGTGTATTCTTTTACTACAACGTAGGAACATATGCTTACGTAGGAAATTACAATGGTTGGCCGTTATATTGGTACTTCCCGTTCCTGCCTTCAATAGTGTTCTCGATATTAGCATTCTTTATTAGCGTAGCCTTAATTTTCTTGTCTTTAAGGCCTAAAGAAAGCGTGTTTAAACTTTCCATACTCATTACTTTCTTATTTATTCTCTTAAGCTTGATAGTAGCCAGATTCACTTTAGGCTTTACGCCGGAGAAAATTGTGCTAGAACTACCCTCCCCTACAGACGCGCAGTTGATTCAGTTACTTGCAGCTAGGTCATTACTCGAGGGTCATAATCCATATACGCAAGATTATGAACCACAGATGCTTTCCTCCTTAGCCCCTCAACAGTACACGTGGATCTTTAAACAAGGGACTAGTAATTACACACCCTCTACTATAGTCGGTTTTGTCCACAACTTTGACTACCTCCCTTCAGCCGCTCTATATTACCTGCCTGCTGTAGCCTTCGGCATTCCAGCAAACGTGTATAATGCAGGTATCCTAGCCCTTGGTTCCGCTCTAATTTTCCATAAACTGAAAGGAAAAAACAAGATTCTCTTCTCGTTACTAGCCTCATCGTTTATGTTCATGTATTTCGCTCCTCTTCTATTATATAGGAATACTCCAGGCTGGATAGTACCATTTGTGGTAGCAATTCTCTTTCCGGAAAACCCCTTACTCTCTGGGATCATGCTAGCTTGGGCATCAACTTATAGACTTTACGTGTTGATTTTCACCCTATTTTACCTAATCTTGATCTGGAAGGAGGGATATGACGTAAAAAGCGTGGTGAAATATGGTTTAATCACCGCCGTAGTCTTAGATCTTCCTTTTATCCTACTTAATCCTAAGGCATTCTGGAGGGATAACTTACTCCCATTCGTAGCTAATTTTAGGCCTTATGACGGAGGTCCTGGACTAATTTCTTTAACTTATTTAGGAATAGAAGTTACAAAGACATGGTCGTTCGTCGGCTTAATTATGATTATAGTTATTGGCTTAATCTTATCCTTGAGGTATTATGATACGCTGAGATACGGCATTCTGGCCTTTCCTTTGATATCATTTTTCTTTTATTATAGACCTTTACCGTCTTATTATATGTACTTTTTACCGTTGATATTTTTGGTTTACGTATTCATTGTGGAGAGAGGAGAGCTATCTCTGGACATATCAGAATCGGTTCTGACAAGAATCTCTGCATATTCTGTCGTATTAGGGTTATTATCTATAGTATACATGTACGGAGTCTATACCTTCGGGGTGATCTCTAACATACAAACTGCTTTTGCCCTTTTTGCCTTATTCATTGTCACTCCCTTCATGATATATTTCCGAAACCTAGTTTTCAAGATCTCTCCATATTTATTGTTCCTAATCATCCTCTCCTTATCGACCTTAGTCTTATTATTCATACCTTCTGAACTTCACGGTACGAATTTCATAGTAATGGGGCACGGCTACATCGGGGATGCAATGTTACTCCCTGATCTGGCTTCTCAAAGTATAATAAACGGTGTAAATCCGTACATTTGTAATTACTCACAAGTAATGAATTCCTTACCGTATTTCGGTTCACTTTACGAAATATTTCACTACTCTAACGATGTTATTAACATTTCACAATTACATGCATCTAAGGTTTTTACACCCTATTATACACCTAATGGTACTTACTATTATCATGGGCTACCGACAGAAAACATAACTTTTTATGATTACCCTCCGATGAATGCGATATTCTTAGTTCCAGCCCACGTATTTAACATACCTGTAAGGTTGTGGGAACTCTTAGTTTACATAATTATTATTATTTCCTTAATTTTCTTAAAGTTCATGAGGAGAGGAGATTGGGAGAAAGCATTAGCCTTAACTTTAATCCTAATGTCAGGATATTTCGTAACATCTTACGGATTCGTATTTCTACTGGACTCTACTTCGTGGATAGTTTTAATAATTCTGGGCTTGACATTTTACGAGTCCCCTCTAATTTTCGGATTGTTGACGGGGATGGCTGTAGACTCAATGCCCCAAGCTATAATACTCTTTCCTTACCTGCTCATCTACTTAAACACTAAATTCGGGGGGAATTACGTTAAGCGCTTTCTAATTACTTCAATCGTTATCTCAATATTACTACTCTTACCTTTCGTTATAACCTATCCTAAGTCACTCTATCTTATGTTGTTTCCAGTCCTTGCTAAATTACCAATGGTTGGTATAGGTATAGTTACGATAATAGGTATTTTCGTCTTTCATACGATCTGGCCCTTAACTCTATTCAAGCCTATACCTTACATTACGTTAGCTTTAACGTTAATAATCACCTACCTTTTTAGGAAGAGGTTAGAGGAGGTCAGCTTAATGATTCCAATATACGTGATACTAACTTTTACTAGGAGTTACCCAGAATATTTAATATATTATCCCTATATTGCATTCCTTGTTTGGCTAACAACTGAGGAAATAACGAGCAAATACAAAATAGAAGTTGGATAAGAACTTCAGGTAACTAAGGGCTTTACTTTTTCCCTTCTCTCTACACTGAACTTGTAGTTTTTAGCGAACATAGAACCCAACAATGTAAGTAACATCATCATGAAACCAAATAAGGCAATGTAATTAAATGCGGTGGATGACGGTGCGTATCCCATTACTAGTATCTGATTATTAACCATGACGATTATAGGGACTTGATATGCTTGCATTAAAGCAGTACCGACGACAGGACCTGCTGCCCCTCCTATTGTCCTCAGTAGAGTGTTCATGCCCATTCCGGTAGTTCTATACTGGTCGGGTAGTGATAAAGCTACCATATTTACTAATGGAAGTATTACCGCTACAAGTCCTAAAGAGGATAAGAAACCGTCAAGTAAAACCTCTTGTGACGTAGCCCTATAAGTCATTAACAAGATGTAAGCTATCATTGTAAGCAAACTACCTGTGACCAATAGAGGTTTGGGACCTATTTTAGGCATCATCCTGCCAAAAATAGGCCCAAATATGACCATACCTAACGCTACCGGAGACATCAATAGACCTGACTGTATTATTGAAAGACCTAGACCGTAGGGTTGGGGAAGTTGTGCATAATAAACAAGGAATATAAACACAGTGAACATGCCTACACCAGATATCAGGCCCACAATGTTAGCTACAGCGAAATTCCTTATCATAAATAAGTCCAGTCTGAGTAGTGGTTCTTTAGTTCTCCTCTCGTAAAGAATAAAAACTACATAGAGCATGAATGATAATAGAAGAAGTATCAAGTTTTCAGGATTGTCCCATCCCAGTGTAGGTCCCTCAGTTATGTATACGAGTAACATTACCGTTCCAAGTCCTATCAGAGATGCTCCTACATAATCAACTGCTTCTTTAACTCTATGCCCAGTGTGAGGCAAGTACTTTAATGATATTACAAAGATTATTAGTGACAAAATAGCTGCTGTGTGGAACGCATAAGTCCAACCCAGATCCTCTACTACATAAGACCCTATTAGGAGACCTAGGGCAGGTCCTATACCAATAGTTGCACTTAGAATAGCTTGAGCGAATGCTACCTTTTCTTTAGGGAATAAATCAGTCACTATTGCTATAGCAATAGGGAACATAGAAAACCCGACACCTTGTACAGCTCTAGCCCCTATAAGAACCCAAATATTAGGCGAAAACCCTGCAATCAAAACAGCAACTATGTAGAAAACTATTGCTACTACGTACATTTTCTTCTTCCCGTAAGTATCAGCTAATTTGCCCATTAAGGGAGAAGTGGCTGCGGCAACGATCATATAAGCAGACGTTATCCAGCCTGCCAGAGTAGTGGAGATAGAGAAATCATTTTCAATAGTGGGCAATGCGGGTATTACCATCGTCTCGACGTAATTAACAACTAACAGCATACTCGATAGAATAAGAAGTGTCTTAGATCTGATGTCCATAAAAGGAAGTCCGAGTGTCAAGATAAAAAAGTTTCGATATATCTTTTTACCTTAACTCCAAAGGTAGTCTACCCCTACTTTATCAAGTGATTTTAACCAATTGATAAACTTCTTCACATTTTCACCTTCAAAAATAGAACCGTGTTGTGGTGCTATGACTTCTATATCAAGTTTCTCCATAATTTCAATAAGGTGATCTAACGCCTTCTTATTTGCTAAATACCTCCTATGAAATCCCTCCATATATTTCACATGTTCTTCGAAATTCTGGACTATAAGGTACCACTTACCTTCGGGGAATACAGCGGCACCGAGGTCTCCTGAAAAGTAAACTTTAGATTTCACGTCATAATAATGGAAATTTCCGGGGGAGTGAAGAAAGTGAGCTGGAATAGCTCTAATTTCCGAATTGCCTAGCTTAATAGTAGTTCCCTCGTCTGGTATATCAACTATCCTGCCCTTTACATCGACCCCCAGATGAGGTATGAATCTCTCCCACAAAGCCGATACGTATATAGTAGCGTTAGGAGTCATATCCATCCAGAGGTTGAGAGAACCTATTACGTCTGGGTCTTGATGCGAGAATAGTATATACTTTATACTCTCTGGTTTCACAAACTCACTAGCATTTTGGAAGACCCTTTCGAACACGAAGTAGCCTCCAGGGTCTAATAGTGCTCCCTGATTCCCGTCTACAATTAAGTATTGGTTAGTTAGAATACCTTTCTCGTAATCCGATTCATCCAGACCTAGCCAAACAAACTTGTGATCTTTTTCCTCGTAGATGACATAAGGCTTGTGTACCCTTAAATTTTTACTCATTATGAATTAAAGCGTCTAACTTACTATTTAATCTATATGAAACAAACTGTGAATAAATCGCTATGAGTAGTTTCTTTTTAACGTTTAAATTGTATAAACGCGATCATTTTTTGTGTTAAGCACCGTTTATGCTTGCTTATAATTCATAACTTAAATATGTCAAATATTACTAAGCTTAAGATAGAGGCATAACCTTAACTGAACCAAACTCAAAGAGAATCAGAAATTCTTATATAGATTGTGAGAACATTGTTTAATTAATACCAGTCATGATCTCCATAGTAATTCCAGCATACAACGAGGAGAAGAGGATAGATAACGCGCTAAAAGAACTTACGTCGAGATTCCCTAACTCCCAGATCATAGTGGTATTTGAAGGTAACGATGGAACACCGGAGATTGTTAAGAGATATAGAAACGCTATCATAGAAATAAATAGAATGAGGCTAGGTAAAGGAGGGTCCTTAAAGAAAGGAATACAACTCTCGAACACCGAAAAAGTTTTGCTTATAGATGCTGACATACCAATTCCTTTGTCTAAAATAGATGATATGACTAAGATCAACGCAGACCTCGTGATAATAAACAGAGTGTTTAAAAACCAAACTAAACTAAGGAGGTTCCTTCACAATGGTTTCAAATTCCTGGTAAAATTATTCTTCCCCTCTCTTCGAGAAATTAAGGACTTCCAAGCCGGAGTGAAATTAGTAAGAAGAGATACTACGTTGAAAGTTTTGGACGAACTAATTATTAACGACTTCTTATTCGATATTAACTTAATTTATGCCTTTAAGAGAAGGGGATTTAAGATAGTTCAAATAACAGCCGAGTACATTCATGACGAAAATAACAGTAAGATCTCTAAGTCGTTATTAAAAGTCATCATATTTATGTTTCTGTCCCTTATTAAGCTGAGGGTTTATTACTCGCCTTTCCGAAAGGTGATTTACACTGAACCGTTCCTACACATACAATCTAAAATTATCGAGTTACTAAGACCGTAAAGAGTAAGAGTGGTAATAATTTTATTACGTAGTTGAAGTCAAGACTTATGTGTGGATATTAATAAAGTCCGGAAGTTTAAAATTGACACTTATTACTTAATCCTCTTCTTCTGGGATCTATTGTTATCATATATCCTTTTTAGAGGACATGTAATTTACGCTGGGGATCAAGGTTTTATTATCTACCCGCATATCACGTTTAACTACCTAGAATGGGGTGATGTAGTACCCTACACTAACTACCCTTACGGCTTCGTCCCAATAGTCGCTCCAAACTCATGGGTCTATTGGCTCACAGTACCTTTTGAGGTCTTTGGTTCATACGGCGAAGAGATATTTACCCTAGTGCTCATGTATATCGGGACATTGTTTACTTTCAAACTAGCCCAGATCTACTTCTCCAAAAGAGCGTCATTACTGGGTTCTATGATCTTACCGTCCTCGTGGTACCTCTTTTCCTCAGGTTCCATTTCCTCTTCTATTTTTTTCAATGATCTCTTTACTTATTTTTCATTACCAGTTCTCACTTATTTTGTGGTAGCTTATTCCAAGGGTAAGATTCCATTTTACAAATATTTCTTTGTATTCTCACTAATAGCATTCATAAGCCTTACTGCATCTGCTGACGTGATCCCGTTCGAATTCGTATATCTGATAATAATCCTTGTGTACTTTATAAGGAAGTTTAACGCTATAATAGCCTCTATCTTGTCAATGATCCTTGGTCAACTTTACTGGCTTCACTTAGCTGTAGCACCTACAGTATCATATTTTAGTGGAATAGCAAACACTTCCTTGTCTATATATACCGACCTTCAGACGTACACCCCTCTTAGCCTTACGATAAGAAGTCTGGGAGCTGTAAGCATTACTTATATCCCAAGTTACGTTTTACTGTTGTCATTAATTATTCCTCCCGTTTTAACACTACCCCTTCTGAAAAAGAGGAGAGATCTCGCGTTTTTCTACTTTATTTGGATACTAGGGGTTGGACTATTGTCCTCATATACTACCCCATTTAGACCTTTAATAGAATACGGTATACTACACAGCGGTTTGTTTGCCCCTTTTAGAGACTCACCGCTCTTTCTATCACCAATAATTTCACTACCTTATGCACTGTTATTTTCGGCTTTCCTTGAAGAGTTACTTAAGTTCAAAGCCGGGTTAATTGCCTCCCTTATGTTGTTCCTAGTTCTGAGTATAGTAATCCCTTACCCAGTCATAATATCTTATAACACTGGTAGGATTAGCATACCACAACAGTTCATAAAGACAATTACTTACCTTAATGAGCAAGATGGGGACTTCACTGTCCTACTTTTGCCGTTTCCAGTTTGCGGTTGGTACGGGACGAGTTGGTATTACGGTAATAACATATTCTTGTACTTTCTCAAAAACCCCTTACTCGCAGGCGGTACCTATTCGGGAGGAGAGTTTCGTGGACTTTCAACGAAATTAAACTATCTAATATACATTATTCAAGAGGAGAATAACGTTAGCCTTTCCTTACAGTCTATTAAAAATCTCCTCATGTTATTCAACGTGAAATATATTGTAGTTGAGGAAGATGCGCAGAACATCGGAATCGTGAATTTAGTTTATCTCCCACCTCAAAACTACACAGCGTCGCTAGGGATTCTACAAAAATTTGGTATAGTAAATTTAGTAGAAAATTATTCACCTTTCTTAATATACAAAGTTAACTTAAATACATCCTACGTCTACGAGACTAACAGCAGTAACATAACTCTTAACGAGAATTTGAGCTCTATTCTAAAACCAGTTGAATTTACCTTTAACGGTTATCAAATTACTTTCAACGTGAGTAACTCCAGACATATACTTCTGACATTTGCTTATTCTCCTGATTGGAAGATTCAGGGAAAAATGGGTTATAACATATGTGGGTTCATTATGTATAACGTAAGCGGTAACGGAAAAGTAACAATATATAACTCACTTACACCAAAGCTCTATTTGTCTTATGGTATAGCCATAGTATACCTAATAGTACTGTTCTTATACACCTACATCTTACGTAAGTACGGTTCGTCTCGGGTACTTTTCATCAGAGTTTTAAAGGTTTTCAGAGCTTTTCTTATTAAAAAATAAACTTAAAAAAGTTAAAACTTAAATTTCCTCATGGCAAAATTCCTCATAGTAGTCAAGTCCCAAGACCAGCTTAACGTAAATACTGCAGTAAATGTAGCTCAAGGGTTAAAAATGATGGGAGCACAAGACGTAAAAATAGTGTTTCTAGGTCCCGGAATTACAGCCTTATCAAAGAAGAACAACGTATCAGAAATAGTTTCAAAGGCTACCGAAAACTTAAAGAAAATGAACATAACCGTTTACGCATGCGAAATGGCTATGAAGAATTATAACGTGAGTAAAGAAGACTTAGTATACGTTAATGAAATATCGAGAGGAGCTGATGTAATAGTTAAATTTGCTGACAATGGGTATACTGTGTTAACTTTCTGACCTTTTTAATCTCATCTTCTTTTTGTTTATAACTTACGGATTTAACTTCCTCACGGGAAAATCTATTATGGGCTTACCGCTTGACGAAATATTGAAATATTACCCAGATGAGGATACAGTTAACCTTATAATCAATACATCATGCGATAAGGTCGATGACTATGTTAAAGACCCCAAGTTTTTCCATAAGTATTCTAAAGTCTTAAACAAGTTATTACCTTGTATTAGAGACGTAAGTGCCCTTTTAGAAAACTTAGATAAGGAACTGTATTTAGGAGATAAACTATCATCTTGGAGAGTAATTATATCGGCATTCAAAAAGGGCTTAGTCGATAAAGATTTCATAGATTCACGTAAGAATACATTGAGTCAAGTGCTTACGCAAGCTGAGGGGTGGGAAATAATTCTCGAAATCATAGACCTAGTTAGGGATAAAATAGAGGAGAATAAGAAAAAATTATACGAATTACTGCCTTCACATGAAGAGTTATGGGAAGTCGTATACAAAGGAGGAATTGCAATCCCTTCTCTCGTGCTTGAGGATCCTCATGTTAAGTCTGGCTCAATAAAGTCCAAATACTTCTGGAAATTCTTGCTCACAAGAAGAAAAGACGGAACGGTTAAGCAAATAGTTATTAACGGGCTTAAAAGGGGAAATTTAACAGCGTGGTATTACTCTCCAGAGTTCGTACGATCAGGTGTTATCTCAGAAAACGAAATTTACTCTAACTCCGCAGTCCTCCTAAACAAGATAAGGTCTAAGTCTACGTGGATGGTAATCACGAGGATTTCCCCTTTTCTAGAAAAGGATCTCATCTCTCAATACATAAGCATATTTTTCGAGAGACTCTTTGACGGAAAAATTTTCGTAAAACTATTGAAGAGCGGAATACTGACATCCGAGTACAGGGAGTATTACTTAGAGCTCCTTATGTTTGATCACAGAGCGTGGGTTTACGTGGATAAAGCTGTTAAGTATAACCTTGTGAGCAAAGAAGAACTCGAAATATTTAGGGAATATTTCGAATACTTCGTGAAAGTATTTCCAGACCTTAAGAGACATGAGAAAAAGATCAGGCAAGTATTAGGTTGGGCTTGAACGTCATCATCTGACTTCCTCCCCGCCAGCGAGGATTCCCTCCTCATCGTTCTCACCATCGATTCGGGATTACATCTGGTGAGCAGTCGAGTGGCTCAGAGAACTACTCCATTTGAAAGGGGGACTTTCATTGTCGAGCTCTAATCCCTTGAGAGAGATACTGATTGTTCCTCCCAAAGTCCCATTAAACTAGGGAGGAGCTTCATTAGTGTCACTAAGAGAAATTTTGGCAAAGAAGTATTTAAACACGGGGCTATCAATTCCTTAGCGAGGCTTTTCGCCCCAAACCCTCTTTCTTTGTGAAGGTTTCAATATCGCATTTTAATCACATCATTTTTTATAATCGAACCAAGAACCGTCGAGATAGTTCTTTAACCCAACTCGAGCCTCTTGATAGTGCTAGGTACGTAACCGGTGTGGGAAATAAACCCTGAAACGTCTACATCCTTTAATTTCATGACAACGACCTTACCTAACAGTCCTCCTAAGTCCACGTAGGAACCTGGAGGGGAATCTACCGGAATAATCCTCGCCCCGAGAATTTTGTTCAGGGTAATTCCCAAGGCTAGCACGTCTGATATAAGACCTATGACCTTGTCCATCCCTTGGGACTTACTCACTCCTACCATATCGATCCCGCTATTACAAACCGCTGATAAGGCGATGAGAGTATAAAAGTCTATATACCCTTCTAATGCTCTCTCGATCATAACGGAGTCCTCGCTTACCGGTATAAAGGTGCTACTGAGTCCCCCTACTGCCGAGGTAGCCATTGCACCTCCCTTCTTTACCGCATCCATCAATATCGCTAATGCAGCTAGAGATCCGTGACCTCCCATCTTCTCTATGCCCATTGCCTCTATAATCCCAGCAACACTGTCCCCAACTGTCGGAGAGGGAGCTAAGGACAAGTCCACGGTTGTGAAATTTATCCCCATCTTCTCGGCCACGCTCTTTCCTATCAATTCGCCCAGCCTTGTGACCTTAAACGCAGCTCTCTTGATCACGTCATGAAGTTCTTGTAGTGCTTTGGGATTACTCCTCCGTATTGCGCTTTCTATTACACCCGGTCCGCTAACTGCTATGTTAATAGTAGCTTCAGGCATCCCGAGACCGTGATGAGCGGAAGGTACGAATGGGGAATCGGGAGGTACGTTAGCCATTATCGTTGCCCTAGAAGATGAGGTAGGTGGCATGTTAAAGATTTCATTAACATACAGTTTTATTGCCTCCATATTCATCCCAGCAATAGTAGACGCAGCGTTTATCATGCCTGTCAGTCTGTGAGTATTGTTTAACGCTTTTGCAAAGGTCTTTAGGGTCTTTAGGGCCCCTTTAGTAAAACCTCTGTCAGCAAAGGCTGAATATCCACTTATATAGTCTATTTTGTAAATCTCAGCGAGTTTATCTAAAAATTTAGCTATTTCTATTCCTTCTTCTTCTGCTAAACTTTCTAGGAAGAATTGGATAGGAGACACTGCTACCCTCTTGGTCACTACCCTTATACCGTATTTCCCTGATACTTCATCCACGGCATAAGTGAACTTTTCTAAGGTTTGGTTTAGAGTCTCCAATCTCTTTATGGTTGACTCCAAGTTTCCTGTAAGTGCGAATAGTGTGTTCACACTCAATGTGACAGACCTTATGTCTAATTCTTCTTCTCTCAGCATTCTATAGACTTCGACAATTTCCTCAGCACTGTACCGCATTCTTCACACCCTTTCTATATATCTGAAGACCTCTTCATGGTAGGCTTGCACTTCTACTCCTAGTTCCTTACCCTTCTCTTGCAATTGCTTTCTTAACTCCGCTAGGGACACTTTACACTTCGATATGTCTACTACCATTATCATTGCAAATATTCCTCTGACTACGGTCTGTGAAATGTCTATTATGTTGGCGTTATTTTCCGCGAGCTTAGATGCGATCCCTGCTACTATTCCCGGTTTATCAGCACCGACCACAATGATTACAGCGTTCTCCATCTGGATTATGTATGAGTAGAGTAATTTAACTCTTGGGATTTTTTCCGTATATTAGTTCTAGAACTTATTTATAATTGTAGATAAATTGTGATATGTGCAATATATTATTAATTACATTTTAAAATTTGATTAAGGGTTCCTACCACCAACTCTGAGCAAAATATTTATACTATCCTGCTATATATATATAGTAGGAAAACTAAGATGAGGGAGACTATAGAGGTGACCGGAATTGCGATTCCTAAAGTATATAGCTATCAGTTGGACTTTATGGGGAGTATCTCTATATTTGTTTTCTCCATACTTAACTATTCTCCTTGAGAGTTCTATATCTTCTCCTTTTCTTATAGACTTAACATATATAATAAGTTCTATTGCTGGAATACTCTTTATAAATCTACTAAAAGTATTTAGAGACGAAAGCATCACTAAGATGTCAATAGTGGTTTCCGGACTAGGTCTCATCATACTCGGGCTGTCAAACAACGCTGTAAGCGCAATATTAGGGTTATTAACGTACAACACTTACTGGATCGCCGTACCGTTCTTCTATTACAATTTATCCAGAGCAGAGAAAGAGCAGTTCTCAAAGACTTGGGCAATTTCTATGATACCGGCACTGATATTACCTATTGTTGGAGGCTTAATATCCCTCCATATTGGAGTCAGAGCTATCTTCATAATTTCAGGGGTACTGATGATTTTGTCAGCAGTTCCGTTAACGTGGGTAAAGTTTAATATTGAGGGGGAGGGGCGTTCCGAAAATAGGGAGAGTTTAATTCCGCTTATCTTCTCCGTTCTTCCCTTATCTCTAGCCCTCCCCTTCTTATATGAGCTGAGATCCTTTGAGTTATCAACCGTCTGGCTGACGTACGAGATAGGGGAAGTAGTAGGTATATTGTTAACATGGATATCGTGGAGGAATAATAACTCCTTAGCTGTAGCGCTACTAATCTTTTCGACAGTGATCGTAAACTCCTTTGTAGCATTAGGAGGTTTTTACTATGGGCTATCGGAGGCTGTCCTGAGCTCCGGAGTAGGTAGCGTAAACCCCAGAAGCTTCAAGACTGCCATCAGAGTAGCTACTATGGAGGCTTCGCTATGGACAATAGGATACATCATGTCGTCTTTAGCCTACATAGTTAGCTACTCGCTGCCCTTTGTTTATGCAGGTCTTATAGCACTTCTATTTGCTTTACTGATAATGGCTAGAATTGAAAATAGGAGGGTTAGAATGCCTAGCCTAAGGGAAATCTATCTAAGTGTTTCTCGAAGAGTCAAACACGTGAATTATGAAGGAATAGATCCCTATTTTAAGTTTGCATAGTTTTTAAAGTGAAGGACTGTTTGTAAAGATAGATAATTTTTTCTCCTTCTAAATTCTATTCTTTCCTGATTTAAATCCTAGAACCTATTGAGCCTTTAAGTATAAGAAAAAGTCTAAAGCTCTTAATTTCTTAGTTTTATAAATAACGCTTATAAGTGTTGAATGAGATGCTCATTGAGTATGAAACTTCAATATGAGATACCGATAGCTATAGGTCTTTGGTGGATACCCGTCATAGGTCCTGCAATATTTGGAGCTGTTGACGCGTTTATAGAGAGAGACTTCAAAAAGGGCATAATATCTACAGCAGTATCTTCAATTTTGGCTTCATCATTTTACATTTACTTAGCATTTTCCGTAATAAGAGCACCTATATTAGGCAATTTACTACCGGTTATTACGGTTGTTATGTCTGCTGTAGGTGTTATAATATCATTAGCCACTGTATATCTACTATTGTCAAGACTGAGTATTACTTCTGTAAGCGGAAATGGAATTTATACGGAATTTTACTCTTCCAGTGTGGAAGAGGCGAAGAGTAAGGTCGAGAACCTTATATCTAGTTTAGGGATAAATCCCTCAGACTGTCCTAGTCCCTCCCTTGAACTATCGGAAGATAGAATTAGGACTACAATGGCATGCCACGGTTTAAAAATACAGTACGAAGTTACTCAGGAGCTAAGGGGGAAGTATAAAGTAAAGGTGTGGGTAAATAATAGTAATGAAGTGTAACAATTAAATCCGTTTGTCGAAAAATCAATTTATCATGATACTCCCTCATCAAGATATAAGGGAGTTATTAGGAAAAGTGATTATAAACTATTCAGAGCAAAACGTTAGGGAAAATGGTTACGATCTGAGAATCTGCGGAGATAATTACTACGAAGTACTAGGTAATGCAGAGTTACCAGAAAAGAAAAGCGAGATAAGGTCATTTCAATTTGATGAAGTTGCTAGATTGAAACCATTAAAAACGTATCTTTTTGAGACGTGTGAGGAGTTCAGAATGCCGGATAACTTAGCTGCCTTGCTTACGCTAAGGAGCACCATGGCTAGAAACGGTTTTCAAGCCCCACCTACAGTAATAGACGCGGGTTACCAAGGAAAAATCACAGTAGCAATAACCAGCGTGTACGAATCCTCTCTAAGAAAGGGTATGGCCACACATCACGTGATTTTCATGGAGCTAAAAAAACCTACAGAGAAAACTTATCGTGGACAATATCAGTTTGGAAAAATAATTTGATATAGACTAACCGAACCTCTCTAGCCATTTCCTATGATCTTCGTCCTTCTTCATTCTGGCGTGCCTCTTCCAATTACCGAACGTCTTACCCTTAATCTCCGCCTTGCATATCGGGCATACGTCTATTCCGGTCTTCTCAAGATGTATCTTTAAACTCCTCGTGTCCTTGAACTGGTTCCAATCTGGAAAGAATTGACTTGACATTTAGGTCTTTAAGGAAAGCAGAGAGAACCAATAACATCATATTATATTACGAGGAAGGACATTAATAAGTATTTCCTTCTCTTAAAAATTAGGAAAAGACAGATTTTTTATATTAGCTAATTGCGTTAATTGTGGAAAATTAATCTTTAACTAGCTAGAATTAAACTCATCAGATATTAAAATAAGAGATGGTATTATGGACTTTAAAGAAACCTAATATTGAAGTGAATATAGTCATCAGTTAACTTATCATCCCCGGCGAATCACAGAAGTCCTTATAATGAGCTGTAGAAGACGTTTTAAATAGGACTATCCCGGGCAAGATGCTTTTGAGTGGAAAGTAAGATAAAAAAGAGTTGTTACTTTCGATTTAGGTAAAGTCGTGACCTTTTGCGATTTCCTCTAATATTAGCTTCTCGATGATGACATTGAAAGCGTCGTCCAGTGATAACCCTTCGCTTAAAGCGTAAAGCTCAACTTGCCTTAAGATTTCTTCGTCCAAGGTAAGTGTAACTTCTGTCCTCATCAAAATTTCTATCGAATTTCATATATAAGGCGTTATCTATCCCTTACTCCTAAAAAAATAGGAATAGTTTTTCATGGGATAAAACTAAGACAAGCCAAAATCTTCTCATTTAAGTTACCTCTGATCTCTTCCTAAAATCACATATCCGCGGATGATTTTTAAATAATTACTTTGATACATGTATACGTATTACGTCATGTAGTGGTTTGAAATTCGGAAGTATTAGTTTAATTTTCGAACCGTATTCATTACTCTTTTTTACTTGTTTTTCAGATTAAAGAACCACGTAGGTAAACAATTAAAGTGATTTATTTTCATTGTTAATTCTAGATCTTGATAACAACATGGACTCCCTCGGAAACTTGTACGCGATTAAAGGAATTACTAACCTAACTTCCCTTATGAGATTTACACATGTACCGTAAAGACACTTTGTATGACGACTGGATTTATTTTTGAATAAAAAGTTAAGCGTTAAAAAGTAAAATCTTTTCAATAGTTTACCTGCTAACGTTTAATAATTCTACAATAGCTAATCATATTATGACCCTGGCAGCAGTTGATATCGGAGGAACATTTACCGACATAATCATTCTTGAAGATGACGGTAGTCTGAGGTTTTACAAGGGGTTGACAACACCTAAAGAGCCAGAAATAGGTGTCAGAAAAGGTCTAAAAGACCTCGGAGTCAAAAAATTGTCTAAACTCTTCCACGCAACTACTATCGCGACTAACGCACTTTTAGGGCAACTTAACTTAGAGTTACCACGTACTGCCCTTGTTGTAACCAAGGGCTTCAGGGACGTCATAGAAATCGGTAGACAAAACAGACCCGAACTCTACAATCTCTATTTTACCAAACCTAAACCACTAGTATCAAGGGATTCGAGATATGAGGTGGACGAAAGGACAACTCCGGATGGTAAAGTCATGAAGGAACCTAACTTGAGAGATTTGGACGTACTGGTCAAGAAAAATTACGACTCAGTAGCTATTTCTTTTCTCCATTCTTATAGGAATCCTGAAAATGAAAAGAAGGTTAAAGAGTACTTGTCTAAGTTCTTTAAATACGTTATAGCCTCCCATGAAGTGTCACCCGAACAAAGGGAGTACGAGAGGACTTCTACGACATTAATCAACGCGATGCTTATGCCTATAGTGTCGAGATACGTTGAAGGACTCCGAAGTCTTGCCGAAGAGGTTTACATAATGTCCAGTTCTGGAGGACTGATAACCTTAGAGGAAACGGTGAGGAGACCAGTACAAATTATCGAGAGCGGGCCCTCAGCAGGGCTAATAGGGGCTAAAGTGTTCGCGGAGAAATTGGGGTATAAAGACGTAATAAGTTTCGACATGGGCGGTACTACGGCTAAAGCGGGAGCAATAGTTAACGGTGAAGTCGAGATTACCTCTGAGTACGAGGTCGGAGGGAGGACACACTACGGGAGGATTGTAAAAGGCTCTGGCTATCCAGTGAGGTTTCCATTCGTAGATCTTGCCGAAGTCTCAGCGGGTGGAGGCACGATAATATGGGCTGACGAAGGAGGTGCACTTAGAGTTGGTCCCATAAGTGCGGGAGCCGACCCCGGTCCGGTTTGTTATGGTAGGGGAGGCGTATACCCGACACTGACCGACGCTATGGCTATCGAGGGTAAAATAGGAGACTTACTTTCAGGTGAAATGAGGTTAGACGTTAAATCCGCTGAGACTTCACTGTCAAAGCTAGGTGACCCAATGGACGTTGCGGAGGAAGCCATAAAACTCGCAAGTGTGGAAATGGCTAGAGCGATCAGACTTGTTACTGTAGAGAGGGGATTAGACCCGGAAAACTTTACGTTATTTGCCTTCGGAGGAGCGGGTCCCCAATTCGCTCTTGAACTTGCGGATGAAATGGGAATTAGGGAAGTAATTATCCCACCCTATCCCGGATTATTCAGCGCACTATCTCTATTAACGGCAGACCTGCGTTTCGAGGGTAGAAAAGCATTTCCTAATAACGTTGATAAAGCATTCGAAGAACTTGAGAGTAATATCCACGACGTTGATTACTTCGTAAGGTATATTGACGCTAGGTATAGCGGACAAGGTTGGGAACTAACTGTAAGGGTAGAAAAAGGACAAGACTATCGTAAAGCTTTCGAGGAGAAATACCTCTCGACTTACGGTTATACTTTACCCTATCCGATAGAAGTCGTCTTAGTAAGGGTTTTCGGTGTTAAAAGACTTGTCGACCTCAAGCTCACAGAGCAAACTAGTGGTGAAGTAAAAGTAAGTAAAAGGAAAGTGTATTTAGGAGACTGGACTGAGGTTGAAGTATATAAGAGGGAAACCTTACCCAAGGGGTTTAAGGCAAAGGGACCGGCGATAATAGAGGAGTATAGTTCTACTACAGTGGTAAAGGATGGGTGGGAATTCGAAGTTAGTAAGTTGGGGTCTATTATACTCAGGAGGGTCTGACCATGAAGTGGGAAGTAATTGAAAAGGCTACTACTTTCATAACGGAAGAGATGGGCGTCCTCCTCAAAAGAGCTGCCCTCTCTCCGAACATCAGAGAGAGAATGGATCATAGTTGTGCAATAGTGGATAAGGAGGGTAGAATAGTAGCCCAAGCCGAACATATTCCAGTTCATTTGGGCTCATTTAAAGTTGCTGTGAAAAACGTACTCCCTTATGTTAACTCGGAGACTGTTATATTTAACGATCCTTATATTTCAGGCACACATTTAAACGACGTAGGAATAATAACACCAGTGTTTTATAGAGGCGATTTAGTCGCATACGTAGTTAATAAGGCTCACCATGTTGATGTAGGAGGCCCCTCTCCGGGGAGTATTAATCCTAATGCATCTACCTTATATGAAGAAGGAGTAGTTATCCCTCCCCTACCGCTTAATGACGAGGTCTTGAAGATAATAAAAGAGAACTTTAAGACTCCAGAGATATCCTTGGGAGATATAAAGGCTCAAGTTTCTGCAAACAACATGGGAGTAAAAAGACTGAAGGAGCTCTTTGATAAGTATGGTTTAGAGAACGTCCTTAATGCTTGGGACAAGAGTATAGAACACACTAAATCGTTGTTACCGAGATGGAGGGAAGAAATATATGAAGCTGAAGATTACATAGAGTGGAAGGACTCCTTACTCAAAATTAAGCTCTCATTAATCGTAAAGGAGGATAAGGTGATTGCAGACTTCTCAGGGACACACCCACAAATAAGCGGACCGCTTAACGCAGTAATTGGAGTAACTTATTCATCCGTGTCATTTGCAATAAGGTCTGCAATAAATAAGGAAATACCTACTAATGAAGGTTTTTACTCGTTTATAGAAGTGAGGGCTGAGGAGGGTTCTTTAGTAAACCCAAGAAAACCCGCTGCTGTGGGTGGCGGTAACGTGGAAACAGCACAGAGGATAGCAGACGTTACATTCTTAGCCTTGTCAAAATTTTTACCAATTCCAGCCGCGGGATCAGGGACTATGATGAACGTGATGATGGGAGGCATTCACGATAGTAAATATTGGGCCTATTATGAAACAATAGGTGGTGGTAGTGGGGCGAGACCTAATTCTGACGGTGTCTCGGCTGTTCATGTCAATATGACGAACACTATGAATACCCCTATTGAGGTTGCAGAGTCTTCCTATCCGATCCTCTTTACTTCATATAAGATTAGAGAAGGTAGTGGAGGAAAGGGAAAGTATAAGGGAGGGGACGGGATTATGAGGAGTTTTATCGCTCTCGATAGAATTAAGTTGTCAATACTGGCTGATAGATTTAAGATAGGCCCTTGGGGATTATACGGAGGAGAGAACGGAAAGCCAGGTGCAGTGACTATAAGGAGAAAGAACGGAAAAGTAGAGGTTATGCCAAGTAAATTTTATACGGAACTCGAAGCAGGGGATGAGGTTATAATAGAGACTCCGGGTGGAGGGGGGTACGGGAAACCTGAAGGGTGAACGGAGTATTTGTCTCTAAATGCTTTTTAAAGTCAATATCTATTTCTTACACACTAAAAATGATATTTGATGATTATTATTCCTATCGTCGTAAATCTTTCTTGAGATTGTCGATATTAGCGGGTTTTATACCGGTCTTAATACTAGAAATTATAGTCTTTGGTATGTCGTCCTATCTGGTTGATGTTATCCTTATTTTCGTAACTCTCGTAACTTTGTTCGTTCCTTCCAAGTTATTTTATGCTTACAAGATAGAAAAAGGATCCCTTTATGCTCTAGGTGGAAAGATATTAGACTTAACGGATATAAGAAGTGTGATAATAGAGAATAGACGAATAGAAGGAAGAATATATATGGGTGATTTAATAATTTACACGAAGGATGGGAAAAGAATAACTTTACCTAAGATCCTAAATCCTGACCTTCTCTATTCTACTTTGACCGGAGAGAAAATACTCGATGATAATGAAAAGTAAGCTTTCTTAACTGAAAAAGTTTATAAATATTCTTGATGAGAATACACTATGCAACAAGTAATACAACAGGAAAAACAAGAAAGCAATACAATTAGCAAGATAATGAGTAGTAGGAAGAGGAGAGAAGCTGAAATTATAGAAACTCCTAAAGTTGTAGTAGACTAAATTAAATAGAAAAAATAAAAGTTAATTTTTATGTAAGTTTTTTGTTCATTTCTTCTTGGTACTTATGCAATTAGGAATTGCAGTCCACAGTTCAATACCTTCTAAAGAAGCCGAAGAGAAAGCGAAAAGGTTTATCGAATCGCTAACTTGTAAACCCAGAATATTGCTGGGCGGTTATTGGGGACTTATGAAGGTAATTGCTGATGAGGCAATTTCAAGAGGTTTACAAGTTGTAATGTTCCTACCTGTGGAAAGGGAAGACGTAAAAATCCCATCAGAAGTGATTAGAGTAAATACTGGATGTGAATACAGATGCAGGTCGGTTATGCTCGTCCGTTCATCAGATGTCCTAGTATCGTTAGGCGGAGGAGTAGGTACGCTAATAGAAATCGCGATGGCTTATGCCATGGGAAAGCCCACATTCGTTCTGGTCGACACAAGGATGCCTACGGACGAACTACGGAAGGCTTATCCACGTCACTTCGACGATAGGGCAGTAGTCGATATAAAGTACTTTTCAGAGCCTGACAAGCTAGCTAAAGTTGTTTGTTCTGAAGAGTTTACAACTGTGAAGACTGACTTTGGTTAAACAGGGTATTTAGAACAAACAACTTTATGCTTTGTGTGAGAGTTTATACTATGCCTGACGCTTTTTCCATTATATTAGATGAAATAGCTGAAGACGTCTACAGGCGCTTAGGTAAAAGGTCTAATGCTTCCGTCAAGCTGATTCCCTTTAACCCCACAATACTAGGTTACGTTAAAGCTAATGATTATACTATATATTTAAATTCAATACCATTCGGCTTAGTTAAAAATGACCCCATTAGATCGAGAGAGTATTTATACGTAGTTTTACTCCATGAATACTTGCACTTAGTAGGAATTGCCGACGAAAGAGAGGTGAGAAAAATCACTACTGAAATAATAGCCCAAAAGTTCGGCAAGACAAGTTATGCATACTCATTGGCTGAAAAACTGACAGACCCGATAGATTTACACTTAATGAACAAGGGGATCAGGCCGTCAATGTACATGTAGCAAAAAAATTAATTGTTTCCACGTCAGAATAATAATCTTGAATGATGACATCGCCAGTATAAGATTCGGTGACTTCACCTGGCCTTCCTGAGTCATGGTTTCCTTTTCACTTCTTCCCATTTTCCGTTCATAAGTACGTACTTACCCTCCTTGGCTATAATCTCTCCTTCCCTTATTACGTATCTCGGAGGTTCCATGAACCTTAAGAGGTCAATTTCGTCTTCAGCATTAGTGACTAATAAGTTCGCCTTTTTGCCTTCTTCTATACCATATTCCGTTCTCCAGGCTCTAGCTGCGTTATAAGTTATAAAATTTATCGAATTCCTCAACTCGTCAAAACTTGTAAGTTGATCTAGATGAATTGCCATAAACAGTACTTGTAACATATTACCGCTTCCTAAAGGATACCAAGGATCCATAATACAGTCATGCCCCAAAGCTACGTTCACTCCGTGATCAAGCAGTTCCCTAATAGGCGCCATTCCTCTTCTCTTAGGATATTCATCTAGCCTCCCTTGAAGTACAGCATTTATAAGGGGGTTCGGTATTACTGTAACTCTAGCCTTTGAAACAATGGGTAAAATCCTATACCTATATGCCTTATCCCAGCTATGCATTGCCGTAACGTGTCCTGCAGTGACCCTGTTAAACCAATTGCTCTCTATTGTCTTTTTAGCCACAACCTCTAAATACCTTGAGTTGGGGTCGTCAGTTTCGTCAATGTGACCGTCCACATCTTTGTTAAACTCTTTAGCTATGTTAAAGGCTAGATCTATTGACTTTACTCCGTCTTCTCGTGTTATTTCATTGTGAGGGATCAAACCTACGTTGTCCGCACCTAGTTCTACAGCTTTGTAAAGCAGTTCATCGTTACCCTTGTCAGTATATATCCCGTCTTGGGGAAAAGCCGTTATTTGAATGTCCGCTATTTTCTTTAGTTCTTCTCTTACTTTCAATAGAGCTCTTAATATTTTAAACTCCTTTTCCGTTATGTCTGCATGACTCCTGATCCATAAAGTCCCGTAAGCTACCATGAGTTTCACAGCTGTCGTCGCCCTCTTTATCACGTCGTCTTCAGTTAGTTTTCCTTTAATGTCTTTCCATATCCTTATACCCTCCCAAAGAGTCCCGCTAATGTTTTGTACCGGAAGGAAAACACTATCAAGGTGGAAGTGCATGTTAAAGTAAGGAGGTATAACTAGCTTACCTCCAGCGTCAACGAGTTCTTCTCCTTTACATTCCCCTACACATGTGATTATCCCGTTCTCAATTCCTATGCTGACTTTTCTACCGTTAAGAAGTTTAGCATTTTTAACGATATGCATCATGAGACATGAGAAAAACGTATATTATAAACGTTATATCTTATCGAACGGTCAGTTTCTCTTTACACTGATTATCCAAATTCCATCTTCTTTAGCCTTCTCAACTTCATACCCCCTGAACAAGTAGGATATATCTACATCACTCATTAGAATAAGAGTTTCATTTCTCTTCAATTTTTTAAGCAACTCTTTAGACTTATTTTTAACTTCCTCTAAGTCTTTTTGACTCATATCTACTACTATTATAGTCTGCATAGTCATGAATATGATAAGGGGATTATAAACGTTTTTCAGAGAGTCTTTGATCACTATTTAATTAACAGTGTTAATCAGCTTAACAAAATTTAAATTACAATATAAATTATAAAAATTACCTTAATTAAATATAAATTGAAAAAATATCAGAACTTTAAAAAGGGAATTAACTTTTAGCAATTTTTGTATAAAAGCTTAAGTCTATCGCAGTCGATAACGAGGATGGTATAGTACAAGCTATAAGCCTGCATTTATCTCCCTCGCACTCGTATAGTCCATACCCAGTACTGCACCAGTCACTTTTCCTTATCGTGTAGTATTTTGAGATATTTGATTTCATAAAATAAATAATCTTAATAAAGTATATAAGACTTAATCTAATTATTTGGATTAAGAGTATTAAAATGCGGACAGTTGTTTAAGCATTTCGAAACTAAAATAAATAATTAGAGTAAAGTAATTTAACTTATTAAAAAATTCAACGACTACTCTAGTTAAAACCTCCTTATGAAAAGTTAAAAATGTTATATTTCAACCTCTACCTTGAATTTAGACTACTTTATGTCTGTTTCACGTCTCCTTTGTCAATCTTTATAATCAAGTTCGATTGAATAGTTGTTTTTGTTTAAACTAAACTTTTTTAACTAAAAAAAATAATAACTCACTTATGCTTGAGCTCACCTTATTCCAATACGTGCTCTCGGTAATCTCAGGATTTCTAGTGGGCTTCAGTTTAGGGCTAATAGGAGGAGGAGGTTCTATACTAGCAATACCCCTACTCCTCTACTTTGTAGGTCTAGCGTATTTACCCGGGGTTAACTCTAACTATATAGACCACGTAGTGATTGGGACTACAGCACTCGCTGTAGGATTAAACGCATATATAAATGCTTTTATCCACTGGAGAAAGGGAAACGTAAGGATTGTAGAGGGAATAGCGTTTACAATACCGGGAATATTAGGAACTTACACCGGTGCTAAAGTTGGGCTGTTAGTTCACGGAGGGCTCTTGCTTTTCTTATTCGGAATTTTAATGATTGTAATAGCAATAATGGTTTACAAAGGAAAGGATAGATCTAAGAGTGCTAAAGTAATAGAACCTAACGCTAATTCGCAAGGCTTAATTGAATCTTTAAGAAGAGTTAACTTTGCTAGAATTATTCCGGTCGGATTTGCGGTAGGTTTTGCTTCAGGTTTCTTCGGAATAGGCGGAGGATTCTTAATAGTCCCCGGATTACTCTTCAGTACTGGCTTATGCATGATTAAAGCTGTAGGAACTTCACTGATATCTGTAGGAACTTTCGGTGTTACTGGAGCTTTAACTTATGCATTAGCTGGTGAAATAGACCCTGTGATCAGCATACTATATTTGGCTGGAGGTATAGCAGGAGGATTCGTAGGTGCGAAAGTAGCCAGTAGCCTACCAAGGGGGATGTTAAGAAAAGTCTTCGCTGTGATAATAATTATCGTAGCAATTTACTTAATGTACCAAAATGCTTATGCGTTAAAGGCATTTTGAGTTTTTTTATTTAAAACCTTTTGATAATACAAGACCATTCCAGAAAGTATTGCAAGTTCATACAAATAAGGCGTGAAGAACGTAAGGAGTGTTCCTGCGACTAGAATAAGGTAAACTATCCTTAGACCCATCTCTTTAGAGTGGAAAAGTCCTATCAAGCACAGACCTAAGGTTATTGCAATCGTAGAGTATATCCAGTACGGAACAGCAAGCAGGATGGGAGGGAATGTAGTAATTCCTATTAGGGGGAAGAGATCTTTTCTGACGTTCCCGTTTCGTATATAATTTATTATATAAAGGGATAACATTTCAGCCATCATAGGATAGAAGAACCAATAAGAGTTAACAGAATAGTTAAACACGTCCAAGGTATTTTCGAAGTACGACCTTCCTAAGTAGGCTAAATTAAAAGTATAACCCATCAGGAATTCATTGATTACTGCTAAAACGGATATGTATATCTCATGCCCACCTGTGTATTCCTTTGAAGCAAGCTTCTTAGCTACTAAAAAGAACGGGACTAGTAACGATACCATATAAATACTATTGGTGATAAAGGCTAAGGCAAGTGACAAAGACGAGGGATAATATAAATAGTAGATGGCACTAAGAAACATTATTGCCATCATGCCGAGAAGGAAATATACAAGATATAGCCCAGCGTAATTTTTCACCCTCTCTGAGATATATAAAATCGCTACTATAACCACTACCATTACCGATGCTATTCCAGAGTATAGTAGCAGACCCACTACCTATTTTCCCTTCCTATCGTTTAAAAGGTTTCCCACATCTAACGTTAGACTCATTTAAGTATTTAACGTAATATATACTTTTATAAAAATTTATTAAATTAACAGAGTTACTAACTATCATGACAGATAAAGCAAACTATTTGGGAGCCTATTTTTCATGGGTAATGGACTCATATGACCTCGGTGCTGTAGTAATAACGGCCTCTATTTTAGAAAAATTATTTTATCCGACACTGGGGCTTTTGGGAGCTGTTTTACCGATAGTCTTCACCGTAGTATCAAGACCTTTAGGTGGGTTCTTGTTCGGTCTCTTTTCAGACCTTAAGGGGAGGAAGGTAATGCTCATCTTTACAGTGTTGGGGTATTCAGCTACAGTCGGTATAACTGGGATTCTTCCTACATATTATCAAATGGGAATTCTAGCCCCAGTTCTACTTTCTCTATTAAGAATCTTTCAAGGGATATTCATAGGTGGTGATGTATCGAGTAGTTTTACATTAGCAATGGAGAGCGTCAGTATAAGGAGAGGATTATTCTCGGGAATAATGCAATCTGGTACTTTAGTGGGTTTTGTGTTAGTCGATTTACTTTTTACTTTACTCGCGCCTAAGCCCTTCTTCATATCTTATGGATGGAGGATAATTTTCTTGACTGCCATAATCCCAGCTGCTCTAGCTGTGATAATAAGATCTAAAATATCAGAGTCCGAGATTTACATGAAAGTAGAAAAGCCAAAAACTGCAGACGTTATATACGGGTTAAAGCCGTTAATTCAGACAATACCTGTTATGATAGGATTTTGGATCATGATATATGCAGGTCCCCAATTCGTTCCGATATTGCTGGGTACTATAATGAAACTGCCTCCTTCAGTTTACGGTCCTCTAGCACTATACATGAACCTGATTGGGATTCCATCAATGATACTTTCTGGGTTCGCTGCAGATAAAATAGGGAGAAAGTCCATGGGTATATTGGGGACTATCGTTTCTTCAGCCATAGCGTCTATACTGTACTTAGGAGTAAATCATGGTTTTCCGCTATTATATGCAATATTACTCTTCGGGTTCGGAGTCAACCTTCCCTCAGCTATTACTCCAGTGTATCTCTCAGAGAGGTTCAGAACTATAAGTAGAGCTACCGGGGTCGGATTCTCCTATAACGGTGCGTTCCTCGTAGCCGGGTTCTCCTCAATTTACATATCTCTTTTGAGTAGAACTTTATCACCATATATATCTGCACTTATAGTGTTCGGTATAGGAAGCGTAATTTCGATAATAGGTCTCCTGATGGGCCCGGAAACGTTAAGACAGTCGGAACTAACTACAGAATAAGAACTTATGAATTTTTCTTACTAATTCTTTCTCGTCCATATTAGCAGACAACGTCAGAGATCTTGTCCTACCAGAAGTAAGGACTTCAGGTAAGTTAAGACATTCTTCAGTCCTGAACATGTAATCCACGAACTGAGAAAACTTCATCCTTTTCTGTTCCGAGGCCTTGAGCAGTATTTCGTACCATTCCTGAGGTATTTTGACCTTCATTTTTAACCCGTGCTAGTTGTTTTCACTTGGTATCTTATAAAAACGTAACCACAATTAGGACAAACTTTAGTTATCACGTTTCCGTCTCTCACTACTTTTATTTCCACTACGTTACCACAATTAGGGCAAGTCCTCTTGGCCATGAATTAGAGGTTTACGTAAAAAGTTTAAAAGGGTCATTCCTTTATCTTAAATTGTTTTAACACACTGTCTCTCCTGATTAGCTTTGTAATGTACGGTGGAACAGTCACAGTACCATTTCCTTTACCTACGACCCTACCTATTACTTGAGGACTTTCGCCTACCTTTTCTAATTCGTCTAGTAGTTGATCAGCTACCTTCTTATTTACAAACATTACTGTCGCTCCATTAGTCCCTATAGTTGAATTGGGTATTATGAAGTTCTCTGTGGCAAACTCACATATGTCACGGTTTATTACGGGGATCGAGTCCAATTCAACGTTAACCTTTGCCTTTTCCGCAAACTCCTTTATAACAAATATACCGGGACCGGTAACATCCGTGGTCATCGCGATGTGGTCCTCCTTATAAAAGGCTTTTCCGAACTCCGGTAGGTGGTTATAAATTATTTTCGCCACGTGGACATTAGGTCTTGACATTACTCGTAAAGCTTGAATCTTCACCTCCTCAAGTTTCGAGAATGATATCCCCCTGCTTTCCATGAGTTCCACTAGTTCAGGGACTGCCAGAACCCACAAGTGTACGTTTATCGGGGTTAGCTCACCAAAATACCGAGTAGTCACGATGACCATATTTTCGTCTACTTGGTCGTAGAAAGTAGGTAACTCATGATCACTTTTTCCTATTACCGTAGCACCCATCATTAGAGTTTTGGTGGAGGGTTGTACATCGTTCTTAAGTTCCATGTTGTACTTCCGCGTGAAGTTCTCATAGTTCTTTAACAGTTTATCTTTAAGTTCTTCATTAGGTGCGTCTGCAACCGGTATGACCGTGAGGTCTTGGAAGACACCTTTAGCGAAGAGATCATTCAACGAGTTTGATATCGCTACGTCTACTTGAGTCTGAGAGCCAGGATTATCTAAAGGGTCCACTATCTGTATCGTATCATTATTAGCTACCGTATAGGATTTTTCTAACTTGCCCTCGAGTCTAAACAAGTCTAATACCGCTACCTCACCGTCCATCTTTGTAGTTACTATTGAGTGCCCTTTACCGATTGTTAATTTTCGGTTCGTCTTAATCGAGGTATATGCGTTATAGAGGAAATTAGCAAAAGCTTTTGGGTCTCCAGCAGTCTCTTGGTTAACTTGAATTAAGCTAATAGCCCTATCTGCATCAAATTCCCCTCCGTTTATCAGCCTCCTATGTATGATCTTTTCAGTCGAAATGAAGATGTCTGCGTCCTCTCTAGGTAGTATGTAAATGTTTCTCTTTTCCAGATCCTTCCTGAGTTTTTCAAGTGCGGGATAAACTGTCTCTATAAGGTCTACTTTAACAGCACAACCAGTCGCCAGTGATAAGGGATTTAAACCCATGCTTTTATAAATCTCTAAATTCTCTCTAAACTTAACAAAAATGTCCATCTTGCTAACCACTGAAAAAAAGATTATTTTCGTGTCTTTTAAATTCTTCTAAGAAAAAGAAATAATCCTACTATAATAATATAATGTTTTTAAGATAATTCTCACACTCTATAATTCCGTCCAAATATCTTTAGCATGGTAATAAATATACCTAATCCTCTCTGAACGTCTTCGTCCCTCATCGCAGCAATTAACCCACCTAGTGTTATCTTTGGTGGATTAGAGAGCATCTTTTTAGCCTCGTCTGAAGTTAAGGAAGAGACCATGTTATAAAACACTGGATCCATAGCGTGCTCTAAGAACTCTAAACCTTTTGGTAAGAAATCTAGTGTCAAGGATAATGTTGATGCTATATTACCTAAAGCCTCGTCGTTCAACATATCCTTTAACGTTTTCAGTGCATATAAGCTGTTTAGCCCGACGTCAAGAGCTCCAGATTGATCTAACTCCTTTAATTTAACCATCAGTTTATCTACAACATCCCAGTTTTTCAGGGTATTTGCAATCCCCTTATAATTCTCCGCAAATACATTTGAGAACTCAAGTAACGCTGAGAGTGTGTTTCCTAAATTCACCAACGCGTCGTCGTTTACCATGTCTTTAAATGTCTTCAACGAGTAAAGACCGTTAAGTGCTACATCTAAAGTACCACTCTCCTTCAGCTCACGGAGTTTCTTAGAAACATACGCTAGAGAGTCTAAGTTTTCCATAAGTTCTTTAAACTTATCGTAGTTATCGGCGACGCTCTCCGATAGTTCGAGAATTCCAGACAGCATAGTACCTACGTTAGATAAGGCATCATCGTTAAGCATATCCCTTAACATCTTAGCTGAGTAAGATAAGTTAACAAGAGTGTCCAGTGCACCGCTCTCCTTAAGCTGAGTCACTACCTTTAGAGTCTCATTAAGAGCTGGTAGGTGGTCTATTAGTTCTGCAATCTCGTCCACTTTCTTCTCATCTATCTTACTCATTACTTTTTCTAAGTTAATGTCCTGCATGGTTCCCTCTCCTCACCATACAGATATTATCTGGCCATCTTCAACTTCCATTTGAAAGCTCGTAATCCCTACAATGTCATCAACGACGTCGTTATACTGCTCTTTCTCTATCCCGAACAATTTACTGGCGTAAGAGCATGCGTAAACTTTCAATTTACCGCTCTTCTTAGCCTTTCTGTAAAACCCCATCAAATCTTCATTTGATGCTTTCTTTGACGTTTCATCGCTAATTTTTATTTCTGGGTTTTCCTTTACAAACGCTTTTACGGCATCCATTGTTGCAAATATCACTACTTCATCTCCCATACTAGTTGATATGACACTCCACATCCCGGCAAAAAGTACTTTAGAAAGTTCATTACTTCCAAGAACTATTCCCACCTTTGCCATTATGCTCACACTATCGCCTTCGCTGTTACTGTCCAGTATAGCTTATTGTATAATATCTTACCCCACCAGTGGACATATGAAGGTGGTGGTGGAATCGGTGGGTTATTATAGTTAAACCTTATGTATGTCGCTTGATCTAGTCCGGTAGCAATGTAACAGAATACTGAACCATCATACATCTTCTTCTGTTTAATTCCTCTTATGTCATTTACAATGTTTGCTGTTACCACATAGGATTCGAAGTCCGCAGTAGAACCAGCCTTTGATATGGGAATATCTGTAGTATCACCGATAACGTAGACATTTGAATACCCCTTCATTTGCAGAGTGAACTTGTCGGTCGGTACCCAATTCCTCTTGTCACCGATACCGGAGTCACCTATTACTTTAGCACCTACGTGTGGTGGTACTCCTAACAGTAAGTCGAACTTAAGTTTCTCTCCCTCTTGTGACTCTATTATCTTCTCCTTAGGATCGACTCTGGTTACCGTGAATGGAGATATTATTTCAATTCCTCTCTCTTTGAATATCTTTATCATTAGGTCGTTTGTGGACTTTATGCCGAAGACTCCTTGGATTGGGTAAGTATAGATTATTCTAGTCTTGTCCCTTATTCCTATCCGCCTCGTCCAGTCCTCAAACATTAAAGTCATTTCCAGAGGTCCTACGGGACATTTGTGTGGTAGTCTAGCCACATTAATAACCACTGTACCACCTTGGAATTGCTGGACGGCTTCCCTCATTTTCAAAGCGTCATCATAACTCCACGGAGTGTATTCAGCCTCTCTTAAGCCCGGTATTTCGTCCCAATTTAAATGAGAGCCAGTCGCTATAACTAAGTAGTCGTAAGTGTGTTTCACTCCGTCAGCTGTCACTACCGTGTTATTAGCAGGGTCTATCTTGGTTATTTCTCCCTTCTCGCCGTGAAGGAACTTAACCCTATCATCAAGTAAATCCCTTTCGTTCTTTATTATCTCTGTAGGTTCTACCAGACCCATACCTACGAAGACTTGGCCAGGCTGATACACATGCCTATCGGATTTATCTATGACTACTAATTCTACCTCTCCTTTGCCTATTTCCGGTGATAATGCTTTAACCAGTCTATTGGCTACTATTGTCCCAGCTATTCCTCCACCGGCTATAATTATCCTCTTCATGACCCTCACTTCTGAATAATTAGTTTGAACTTGTTTCCCTCTTTCGTTTCACTTACTACCTTGTATCCCTTCTTAGTTACCCATGCAACTACATCTTTCTTTGTTGCTTCATCTCCCAGAATGACTTCTACTGCCTCTCCCACTCCGATTTCATCCATAACTCCAGAAAGTTCCCCTATTGGACCGGCACATGAAGTTCCGGTTAAGTCAAGACTTTTTTGGATTTTGTAGGAAGACATATCCCTCACTATATTGTTAAATATTTTTCGGATATATATGTTTTTATTAAAATTCTTCTTATTTTTAGTAATTTGAAAAGAAACTAACACTTGAATTAACAAAAAGAATGATTAAAAACGGAAAATTTGTGTAAAATTCATTTAGAATAAAAAAATTTAAGCTACTTTAACATAGTTAAAGTGGAGTTAAGATGAGAGTCGATGAGGAGTATTCATCACCGTATTATCCACACATTGTTGATGTATTCCCTTCCGTAGCGAGAAAAATGTGGAAGAAAAACAAAGTGCTAATTCTCGATATAAGGACTCCTATGGAGTATGAAGACCATCACATCCCTGGTGCTTTGCTCGTCCCAATGGATTACCTTGATGTTTTGTTACATAAGATCCCCCACAAAGAGATTGCGGTATTTTGTGAACACGGTAACAGAGCGAGATATGCCACGTACGGAATGCCAGACTTATGGAAAGGTAGAAAGGTATACTACGTCATAGGTGGAATGGCAGGATGGATGGGAATGGGGTACGAGGTTGAAAGCGGAATTGATGAAAATGGAGTCAAGTGGCAGAAATGGCTAGAGGAACTTACAAACTCTTGAATTTTAAGAATGTATTTTTAACAAATATTATTTCCATACCTTCTACCATTTTTTCCCGTGTATTATCAAGATTTATATTAAGCATTTTCACAGCTTAATATATATAGTTATTTTGATAAATTCAGTTATTCATATTGAATGGATGTTCTACAATCAAATTTAGAAGTAAGTGATAAAAGTTTAGCCAATTAATTAGAAATCAGCCGTACTTATACTTTATACCACCATTTGGAAACCTGAACTTAATAGCACCATAAGGACAGATAACTAACGCGCCACCACACTCTAAACATCTCTCGTAATGTACTATGATTCCACCTTCTGGTGACGGTTCATATGTACCAGCTGGACAAGATAAGGTACAAGGTTTATCTTTACAATGGAGACATTTCTCTTGGTCGACCTCTATATGCGGGGTTTTGTCTACATCATAAGTGTTAAGCCCTAAACGCTTCAATAAGGGAATCATAACATCACCTTCCTCAAGTCGTCTACAACTTTACCTAGAGAAACACCCTTCTCTTTCAGCCTAATTAAAGCGTCTGTGATCAACATCCTTCTCTCCTCACTGACAGTAAACATGTCAGATAGAACATTACATAGTATTTCAGGATAGATAGACAACGACGAGTTTATCACGCTAAACCTATTATAACCTAATCTCAGATGCTTTAAGATGAAACTCTCCTCTAACATTTTGTAGTAAATCTCTGTGTCCTCGTAGGTCTTACTCTCGACGATCTTCTTAGAGGCAATACCTGCAATAATACCAGAGCCTATAGCTAGATCCATACCCCTAATAGTAAAGCCGTCATTGATTAGGAAACCTCCGGCATCGCCTACGGCGATTACATTCTTTGTATATAAAGGAGGGAGATTATTATAGCCGTAATAAGGGATCGCATGAGCTGAATACTCTAGTACTTCCCCTTTAATTCCCATTCTTTCTCTAAAAGCCTCTATTAGGTCTTTAGCCTGAACTTCGCCTTTCGGTAGCGAATCGAAAGTCGCTGTGAACCCTATTGATAATGTGTCCTTATTGGTGTATACGAATCCTCCTCCTTTAACCCCTTTTATTGCATTGACGACAGTTATTGCCTCTCCCTCTTGTCCTTCCTGCAAATCAGCTTTTACGATCTCCTTAACTCCTAGCATCCACTTATCCGCTGTAAACCTCCTTAGACCCAGACTCCTGAACACTACTGACGTAACTCCGGATGCGTCAATCACTAGAGGTGCTCTTAATGAACCTTTGTCAGTCTCCAATGTGATTCCTCCCCCTTCCCTATAGGCGTTGTAAACGTTGGTAGAGTAGGAAATTAATAAACCTAGATTTTCAGCCTCACTCGCCAACCATCTATCGAACTTAGCCCTAAGAACGCTGTAACTATTCCTTTTACCTCTTTCCTCAAAACTAAACGTTATCTTTCGGTTATTCTCGCAGAATATGTAGTAAGTTTCCTTAGTTATTGGTCTTTCTAGGGGAGCCCTCTCCAAAGCGTCCGGTATAAGCTTAAGTAATGAGTGAATATACATTCTTCCTCCAGACACGTTCTTAGCCCCGCTGTATTCCCCTCTCTCAAGAAGGATTACGTTGAGTCCCTCCCTTACAGCAGTTATACCGGCAGATAAACCCGAGAGCCCTCCACCCACAATTATCAAGTCGGCGTCAAAGCTCATTTGTTCCTCACCTTTTCAGTGAGTATCTTACAAAATTCTACCGCGTCCGCGACGATTATGTAGTCCGCATTATTTACGATCGGAGCGTTTTTATCTTTATTTACAGCAACAATAACCTTTGCGTCCTTTATACCAGCTAAGTGTTGAGGCTGTCCCGAGATTCCTAAGGCGATGTAAAGTTTAGGCTTTACTTTCTGTCCAGACAAGCCTATTTGTCTGTCTTCGGGGAGCCACCCTAACTCAGCTGTAACAGGTCTGCTTCCGCCTAACGTCCCTCCTAATGCATTCGCTAACTCCTCAGCATATTTAATGTTTTCCTTAGAGCCTATACCTCTTCCCACGCTTACAATGATCTGAGCACTTGACAAATCAACATTGCCACCCTCCTTACGTTTTTCCTCCAAAATTCTGACCTTTTCGGTGCCTGGTAGGTCGGCCTTAAAGACTTTACAATTTTGGTTTACTTTCACTTCCACGTTTTTCTTAATGACCGTTATCACGATAGGTAAGGTGAACTCGAGTTCTGCAATACCCATACCGCTATAAACTATCCTCTTAGCCTTATTATCAAAAAGCTCGATCACCTCCGGAATTATGGGTACTCTTAGAGCACCAGCAACAAGTCCGGCAACAGTCTTATCTCTTTTAGTGCTCCCCGTTATTGTCAATTCCGGTCGTAAACCTACTATGTACTCCGCTATCTTCTCCTCCTTAGCTTCTTGTCCGATAACGTGGTTCTCCTCACCGAGTTTTACCTCGCTCTTAGAGACGACTATTACTTTTTCTCCTACCATACTTAATGCTGTCTTTATAAAGTCTAAGTCCTCCGAATATACTACTGTGGTCATAACGCGTTTTCCTCCTTTAAGTATTGTATGAGTTTCTCCACGGCTTCTTCCATCTTTCCCTCTATGATTACCTTCTTCCTCTGAATCACGTAAGGGGTCAGGGAGACTATTTTGATCTTAGAAGACGAGTTACATTGGACTGTCCTTATCGGTTTTTTCTGAGATTCGAGAATTTGCTTAACGCTAGGGATTCTGGGTGTATTGATCTCTCCTACCACCGAGATTATGGCAGGTAAGTCGCTTTCGACGATTTGAGAAAAAGATGTCAAGTTTCTCTCAGCCCTTACCTTATTTTCGATAAGCGTAAGAGATCTCACGTAAGTAATCGCAGGGTATCCCAAAACTGAAGCCAAGTAAGGTATAAGTACACCTCCACTACTATCGGTCGTGGTTTCTCCTCCGATTACTAACTTGAAGTTAATGCCTTTTATCTGCTCAGCTACATTTTCAGCAACGGACTGTACGTCCATTTCCTTCATTTCCAGTGAGATCACTTCGTCTAGTCCCATAGCTAGGGCTTCCCTTATGCTCTTTCTATCAGTGATCCCTGCAGTAATGCCTATAGCCTTAAATCCGTACTTTTCTTTTATCCTTACGGCTTCTTCGATTGCGTTTTTATCATACGTACTGATCTTAAGGGGTACATTTAAGTCGATACCGTGAGGCGTTATCCTTATCAGGGTGTCGTCTGGCACAATTTTGAAGAGAGCAACTACTGTAGTCATAATTATAAATTAGTTTTAATACTTATACGTTTGACTAATGTTAATAAGTTAATAATTTTGAATATTTAAGAAATTTTTAGAGTCTAAGAAATAGTAGAACTAAAACAAAAAGATGCCATGTAAAATTACTTGGTTTATCTTAAAATCTTTTACTTTCCTTTCTCGGCTTTTGCTAACATGTCTAATAGCTCTTTGGGAGCGTCTTTCTCGCTTACAGCCCCCCTACCAGTCTTTCCGTTGTCGTCATAAGTGAAGGATATCATTTTTCCTACTCTCCAAACCTTCTTTATCTTTGAAGTATCTACTTCTTTCTCTTCTCCCTTATACTTGAACTTTACCTTTGCCATTTTTTCTCGATCCTCTCTATGTAGATTGTCTTTTATTAATATTTTCGTTACATATGAGGTATTACATTTAATCCAAATAGCATTAGTAACACGTTACAATTTATTTCATTATTAGCCTCACTTTTCCATTTAATACCGGCGTTCCTCCATAATCGTTCATATCAGCGGGGACTATAGCGTTTAACAACGCCTTGTCGGAGACTAAAAAGGACTTGTAGGTAAATAGAATACCTTTGGGTAAACTCTCGTCTTTCAACATTTTAACCTCGACCTTCATGTCGTTTCCCTCAAGTATTCCGTAACCTTCATAACAGCAGTTATAGACTTCAAGTTCTCTACCCCCATAAACCTCTTTAAATTGACTGTTTGTGTAGTTGGGGTGGGAGGAGAAGACTAAATAATAACCTTCAGGTGGTCTAACAAGCTCCGGTAATGGTTCGACCTTGACTTTCTTTACCTCCCTTTTGACCTCGACTTTCACTATCTTTTCCCTCTTCAACCTATCCACTGTTACACCAGTATTCCTGAGCGCGTAGTTCAAAGCACTCCACTCGTCCTCCTCTATGAGGGGATGAGAAATACTGAGTTCTTTTGCTATCATCCTCATTAACCTAATTTCGTCGATACCTTTCGCGGGTCTTATCGGTTCGTTATAAACCAGCAAGTTATGCCAATAACTATATACTACATCATGCTTTTCCAGGAACGTGGGCGATGGGATAACTATATCGGCTACTTTTGCCGTATCGCTCAAAAAGGGATCGTGTACGATAAGCTTAACCCTCCCTTCCTTTACGGCTTTAAGAATCTTATGACTCTTAGGCAGTGAGTGTAACGGATTGGAGTTCCAAACATACAAAACCTCTATCTTTCCCTCCTCTACATAATCTCCTACCTTAGCCATTGGCACTATATTCCCCGGTCTAGAATAGTGCAGACCCCTCAAATAGTCAAAGTCAATTCCCAAGCCTTGACTGTTTGAATAGTAAAAACCGTAAGGTATTCCGAGAAGTGCTGGGATTAACGAAATGAGAGCTATAGCGTAACCACCATGATATGTCCTTCCGAGGGCAAAACCGATTATGGTAAGCGGTCTTTTTTCTACATAAATCTCAGCTATTTCCTTGATTTCAACTCTGCTCAATCCAGTTGTTTCTTCGATTTCAGCCCACGTATAGTTGTCAACATACCATCTCAACTTTTCAGGATCGTCTAACAGAGGGTTTAGTGAATTCAAATAGTTCATGAGATGTTTCAGTATACCTACTGCTAAGAAAGAATCGCTAGAGGGCTTTATCACATATCTCTTGTCACTTCTTTTCGCTGTTTCACTTAACCTAACGTCTATAGCAACCTTAAACTTATTCCTCACCAAAGCCCATCCATGAATAAATGAGAAAACCGCTTCACTTCCCCAGAACACGACAGAGTCGAACTTTTCGAAGTCCTCAGGTAGTGCACCTAGTGAAGAACCATAATGAAGCTTTATCGCTTCATGACCTTCCCTAGAGCATATTGAGTAATCGGTTGATAGCGTACCTAAAGCATTCCACAGCCTAGCCGGGAAGTACCAAGTCAACAAACCCTGATTTCCGTCGTAGTCTACGTGGAGTATTTTATCTTTCGGAGTGTTCTTTACAATCTCCGCAACTTTCCTCACTGCCTCTTTCAACTCCACCTCCCTACCTTCAATTAGAGGATGTAAGACCCTATTGATTTCGTTTCTCTTTAGGTCTGTCCTGCCCCTTGAACATGTAAAACCGTTTACGGGAAAAATGTTAAGGGGTTTATAATTTTCACTAGAGAAAACACAAGTGTCATAACAGTCTCTAGTACACGCTATTACCATGAGGACAACTGTGGGAGTAAGTTTAAAAAATTGCCGTTAAACTCTGCTTAACCATTCCTTCACGGTAGTCATGTTCGGTCTTTGCCTCGGGTCTGGATGAACCAACCATAATAAGACCCTCTCTAAAGCATTACAGTTTTGACCCCTCATATTGCAATCGTTCACTAACCCATTGAAGTAATTGTAGTATTTGCTTACCACATCGGGATAGCTTGAGTTGGCTATCTCTGGAGGGTTAAAACCGTGAACTCCTTTGTATAGAGAGTATAAGGATGCTCCTAAGGAGAATACGTCCATCTTTGGGTCTGCAAGCGAATTAACGTTGAATTGTTCTGGAGGAGCGTATAAGGGGGAAATCTCCGTCACCCTCTGCCCTATCTTTTTAGCCGCCCCTAAATCACCCAACTTTACGATTACACTACCGTTTATAAACTGGTTAAGGATATCTTGAGTGGTCGTAAAGTTTATCTTCTTGCTCAAGAAGAAGTTCTCCGGTTTAACGTCTAGGTGTACATAACCTTCTTTGTGGACGACTTCTAAGGCACTAGCTATCTGATAGCCTATTAACGCGACTACTTTATACCACAAGGAAGAATATACCGTACGGTCATTTACAACCGCCCTAATGTCACCTCCTTCCATGTATTCCATCACTATTGCTGGGGGGCTCTGAGTATACTCCCTTAAATTGCCTTGAACAACGTTCCTTAACTTATTGGAGTCTATGTAGATAGCAAATATCTCTACGAGGTGTGGTGACTTCTTTGATAAGTTAATTAGATTAGCGGACTCCGTCTGAAGATCTTGGAATACGTCTAAGGCTATTTGTGTTAAGTCGTTTGGTGTAGTTTGGGAATACGAGATTTTCCTTATTTTCATTGCATAGTACTTCCCACCATAACTGACAAGAAAAACTACGCCGAACCCTCCCTCCCCCAGAATACCCTCTACCTTATAACCGAAAATTTTCCTACCTACCCACTTACTGTAATCAATGTCGTTAGCCTGCCTCTTAGCCTTCTGTTGCCTCGGTCTTGTAGGTTGTTGCAATAATTTCTGTTTAGCCTCTTCGAGCTTCCTGATCGCTTCGAAGAGAGTCGGCTCTAAGGTAACAGCTATATCGAACTCCTCTATAGCTTTTTTATAATTACCCATTGCGAAGTACACCAAGCCCTTATTGTAATGAATAGCGGCGTTCTTAGGATCGAGCTTTAAAGCTTCATTATATTGCCTTATTGCTGCCTCATACTTTCCCATCTTGTAGTATACTTGCCCTTTGAGGTTATGTACCTCAATGGAGTTAGGGTTCTTTCTAGAGACCTTATTCAGCTCCTTGAGAGCCTCGTCGTACTTACCCTTATTTAGGTAAACCACTCCTAAACCCAGATGGGCAACCAAGTTGTGGGGGTCGAGCTTAATCGCGTCCTCGAACACTTTCTGAGCCTCGTCGTACCTGCTGAGACCTATCAAGGATAGACCTTTGTAGTTAAGGGCTTCCACGTTTACTGGATCTACTTTCAACGCCATCTCGAACATTCCAAGGGCATCGTCGTACAACCCTTGGCTATAGTATGTAATTCCCTTATGAAGATAAACATCAGAGTCCTTAATGTTATACCAAAGTGACAATTCTATCACCTTATCGAGAAAGGCTAAAATATGTATTTAGGTGTAAGACCTTAAATACTTGATCACAAAATGAAGAGAGAATGATGAGAGCGACCGTAGCGGAACGATGAAGTAATTCCTTTAAGCTGAGTTCTCTACTAATAATGATAATAGTAGTAGTGATTATAACCTCCTATGTAGTAGGAAGTAAATAACATCAGTATTCCAAACAGAATTGCAATCCAGTTTATTGCAGGGTTGTCGTAAGAGAAGTGGGCTAATGCAAATCTTTTCCACTTCCCGTTCCTCTTTACGTATATTCCTCTTTCAGTAAACACGTCCAATAACATGTGTGATGGGCCGTTCAACAAACTAACTAGAGTTAAAAACACTAGTTCTTTGCTTAGATAGTTATACACGTAATAGTAAAGTAGTGTTAGTACTAGTGCTGGAATAAAACCCCAAACCGCACTCCTCGGCAGAGTGTGAGTTAGGGGAGTCCTCCTGACTATTTCCCTCCCGTAAACACTCCTTATTTCATGACCAAACCTATCTATTAACGTATTACCTAATACAGCAACCGCTCCTGAAAAAAAGAGTGAAGTATAAAAGTGATGAGTCAAGAGAGTGCCAAAAAAAGTAAGTAAACCCGTAGAGAAAACGTAATGTGTCTGGAGTTTCACAAAGGTATAACTTAAAAAGAAGGTATAAAAAATTCTTTCTTTTTTATTGTTTATGATTACCATTTACTACGTATTGCATGTGATATCTTCCTATATGCTTTAAGATCGCTATTACTACTCCAAGTCCCACTCTAACCTCTGGATCTTTAAACATATTTAGTAAGTCCCACCAATGATCTATCTTCATTATCTTCTGCTCCTTTAATGCTTCTCCAGTCTCGTTAACTAGTAACGTGTAATACTTGAAGTTCGTTAAGTCTATTTTCGATAGGTCTTTCACCATCGCGCTCCAATTAGACATCAAGTTAAAAGTAAAGTCATTCGCTATCCCTGACATAACCTTTCCTATAGTCTCCTCATCGTCAAGCATTCCTTTAATCACGTCTATCAACCCTAATTTCTTGATCTTACTATACAACTCTATTACGTCGTTGAGGGTGGTAAGTGTGTCTTCCTTAGTGGCGAACTCCATTAACTTTACTATATTACCCCAATTACTTATGACGTTAAGAGTGCTGTCGTTAACTATAGCTGAAAGTATTTTACCGAGTGTTTCTTCGTCTTGTAATAGTCCCTTTATCGGGTCTAATATACCGGTCTTGTTGAGAATTCCTACCAAATCGAGTACAGCATTTAAATTCTCAATTGTTGATTCATCAGCAAACATATCAGCCAACTTCATTAAATTGTTCCACTTAGTCATCAAGTCCAGGGTCTGATCGTTAATGATAGAAGATAGTACCTTTCCTAACATCTCTTCGTCTGATAAAAATCCTTGAATCGCTGAAAGAAGACCGTACTTATTTTCAGCTGTAGATAAAATATCTACTAATTTTGTAATTGCTGAAAGTTTCTCATCGGATAGAAGAGATTCCATTTGGAGTTCCGCGGACATCATCACCAGCTCGCTAAGAACTTCTCTAGAGCCATATCTCCTTTAGTCCACATGAAGTACTTCGTGAACAACTCCTTCTTTAAATGGTTTGCAGGTGAAGGTATCGCTTCTGAGACTTGGCCGCCATACCAAGTATCATCTTTTACAGCTACAGCAAAGTTCTCATATGGATTATCAGCTACACAAACTATAGTAGGATAGTATTTGTCTACTTTCACGCTAACTCCTAATCTATTAGCCAGATGCTGTGCAGCAATTCTTCCCGTCTGTACAGCTAAATAGCCTAGTTTAGGAACTGTTAGAGAATTTGCATCACCTACTGCATATACATTATCATACTTTAAGGATACCATGTTTAAATCGGTTGGGATAAATCCTTCATCGTCAATCAGATCGGGTGTGGAGTTCTTCAACGCAGGATTTCCGACGTATGGTGGAATTAATATGGTTAAGTCAGAGGGTATGGTCTTACCATCCTCGCTTACTATTTCATGCTCTTTTATCTCCTTTATCTTAAAGTTATGAACTAGCTCGATTCCCATAGATTTGTAGATCTCAGCTACAGCTTTTCTTGAATTTGGTGATAGGTCTGATAAGTACTCGCCCGGTGAGAAAACTGTGATCTTTGTCTTGTTCCATACTCCTCTTTTCTTTAGATATCCCGATAGCATTAATGACATTTCGAAAACTGGCCCTTCACATGCTGCATCTGCATTAGGCACGTAATTCTTAGGAACGTTAGGAGCTGGGTTGTGGCCCTGATAGAAGAAACCGGAACCAATTGCAATATTTCCTCCTTCAAAGGTTAGTAATTTATCTCTAAGCTTTACAGCATATTCTGGTTCACAAACGCTGTATCCGTATTTATCCCAACCCTTAACCAAGTCTGTAGCTAAGTGAGCACCTAATGCAACTATAACGTAGTCATATCCCTCTTCTGTTTCAGCTCCAGATGGAGTTTTATAAATAACTTTGTTACTCTTTGCATCTATCTTAGTTACTGTTCCCTCTTGGAACTGAATACCTTTCTCAGGTAGTGCTTGAGCTAGGTCAATCTTTAATTGTTCGACATCCATATAATTTACTGATACGTGAGGTAACGCAGGTCTAAAGTAGCTAAACCTGCTTTTATTAATCACTTTTATATCAGCCGCTTTACCTACTAATCTCTTTAATGTGTATGCAGCTGTTAATCCACCAAATCTAGCTCCTAACACAAGGACTTTTGGCATAATTAACAATGTGAAACCGTGGGTTAAATATTTTTGTGAGAAAGTTTTTTTAATAAAAATCTTAAAAACTAAATCAATTCTTCCATTCTGACTGGAATTTTTGTAAATTTCTTACCGACAGCTTTTTCTAACGCTCTAATTATTGCTGGGGGTGCACCTATAGTAGCGCCTTCACCTATTCCCTTTGCGGGGAGCGGAGCATTAGACTTACCTTCCTCTGAGTATATCCACTTCATATTATAGGACTCAACTGAACTTGGTATAGCATATTCCGAAAAGTTAGTAGTCAACGGATTACCGTCCTTATTATATACTATTTCCTCCAAGAGAGCCTCCCCGAATCCCTGAATAACTCCCCCGTGTACTTGTCCCTCAGCTAACATCGGATTTACTACTAAACCTATATCGTCGAGGGCAATGTAATTTAACACTTTAACTTTACCGGTTTCATCTACCTCAACCATTGCAATATGACTACCGTATGGGAAAGTATAATTGTCTAAACCGAAAGAAGCAGTAACTTCCAGCGTTGGCTCCGCCTTATACCTCCAGACTCCGCCTAAGTTTGCCGTTGCTTTTCTGGCTATTTCTTTCAGGGTCATTTCCTTGCCGGACTTAGGATTATATACCTTGCCGTCTTTGTATTGTAATTCTTCGATATCACTCTTAAGAAAAGACGCTGCTAACTTCATTATGTTATCTTTCAGCCTCCTAGCTGCTAGCAATGCAGCATTACCTGCTAAAGTTAAACTCCTACTACCGTAAGTTCCGAAAGCGTTGGAGATCTTGTCAGTATCGCCCCAAACAACTTCCACGTCATCTATACTTATTTGAAGTTCATCGGCTACTATCTGAGCTATACCAGTAGCGGTTCCTTGTCCATGGGGAGCGGCCCCAATTATTACCTCCACTTTACCGTCAGCTAATAGTCTAACGGACGCACTTTCCCAAGGACCAAAATTATTCTGCTCGACGTAGAAAGATAGACCTACCCCTACTCTTTTACCTTCTTTTCGTAATTTTTCCGCCTCTTGTTCCATCTCTCTGTAGAACCTCTCCGCCTTTAATATCAAGTTCATATAGTTACCGTTGTCGTATTTCAGTCCGAAGGGGTTAGTATAAGGAGTTGACTGGATAACGTTTTTCTTCCTGATCTCTATAGGGTCTAATCCGAGCTCATCGGACAATATATCCATTATTCTCTCATATACAAAGGCTGCCTCAGGTCTACCAGCACCTCTATACTGGTCTAGAGGTACTTTATTCGTCAGTACTCCATATACGTTGACTAAAGCGTTTTTAATGTCATAAGGACCGGTTACTAACGTCGCAGCAATATCTGCCAAATAAGTACCGTGCCATGCGGCACCTAAATCAATTATTACATCATCAATAACCGTGTTAATTCTACCGTCTTTGTTTGCCCCTACCTTAACTTTATGTATCTGCCCTCTTGCGTGATAAGTTGACAAAACGTCCTCGCTTCTGGTGAGGACTAGCTTTACGGGCTTTCTCGTAATTAGTGAGGCATAGACAGCGATATAATCTTCTGGATACGGGAATAACTTCGATCCGAAAGCTCCTCCTACATCAGCCTGAATTACTCTAATGTCCTTAATCATACTTGAAAAAGAGGCTAGTAAGTACGACCTCATGAAGTGGGGTGATTGTGTTGAGGCATAGACAGTTAGTCTATCCTGCTGATAATCAACTACTAATCCTCTGGGCTCCATTGCTGCGGGATAAACTCTGGATATGTAAATTTTTTCCTCGATCTTAACTTGGCTTTGCTCGTAAGCCTTTTCTGGGTCTCCTCCTTTGTATGTTTTCTTATAAGCAATGTTATCCCTACCTTCAACGGCTTTCACTTCATTTTTCATTGCTTCTTCAGGGTCTACGACAGCAGGTAATTCCTCATAATCGTAAGTAATTGCTTCAAGAGCGTCATACGCCGCGTATCTGTCTGTTGCAATAACGGCAGCTATTGGCTGCCCCACGAAGATAATTTCGTCCTTAGCCATAGGGAAATTTCTGGGCCTGTTATCTACTTGTAGATTCAGCCCGGTAATAACGTTCATTACCCCAGGTAGCTTTAATGCCTCTTGATAATCTACATTCTTCAGTTTTGCGTGAGGTACTGTGCTCCTTAAAACAGCTACGTAGAGTATGCCGTTTAATTGTATGTCGTCAACGTATCTTCCGGTCCCAGTTATTAACTTCAAGTCTTCTTTCCTTTTTATTCTTTGTCCAACGTACACATGCTTACTTAGACTAAAATTTTATTTAAGTTTTGGGTTTTTACTTGACCAAGTAAATTCAAAAAGTAAATGATTCTGAGTTACTTTACATAAATAATGTAAACTTTATTAGATAGTACGCGCAATAGTTCAAAACGGATACTAAATGGAGAAAAGCAACGTTTTTGTAAGGGAGTCTTCTGGTCTAATTAAACAAGTGAATATGTTAGACGTCGTTATGCTAAACGTCGGGAACATGTCTGCGGGTCTAGCCCTTTATAGTTCAATTACACCTTATGTTCAGCCTGGTTCTAACTTGCTCGTGGCTACACTAATCGGTTTTATCCTAGCGATCCCTCAAGCTCTCATATATACTTACTTTATAAGAAAAGTACCAAGGACGGGTGGAGATTACGTATGGATCTCACGAACCCTACACGGAAGTATAGGAGTCATTATGGCGTTGTCTCTAATGATTGAGTCCGTAGCATATTTCGCTCTAACGGCATTTTTTGCATCGTCAGCAATTCAGTCAGTTCTTAACGAAATAGGTAGCTTAAACGGACAGACATCAATGGTAAACCTAGGTAATTACTTAGCCTCGCCAATACCTTCCTTTATACTCGCTTTTGCTGTAATGGCAGTAATAATTGCTATAAATATTATTGAGGCAAAATGGGGTTATTCATTAATAACAATTTTAGGTCTGTTCTCTCTTTTTACTACGATCCTTGCTATGGGAGTTTTAGCTGTGAATGCGGGAGACTTCTCCATAAAGATACAGCCAGTTCTCAAAGCATTAAATATCACTTATGTGACTTATAACGGACCCTCTTTCGACTGGAATGCGACCTTATTCATGTTACCTTTCTTGGCACTTTATACCTTCCCGTGGATGCAAGCAGGTCCAGCTGTAGCTGCTGAAATAAAAGGAAAGGATGCATTAAAATACAACGTGTTCATAAGCCTTATCCTCACTTTCATCATAGTTCAGGCAGGTTACGGGTTAATGTATTATGTGGGTGGTTACGGATTTACAACTGCAGAATATATGCAGAACGGGTTCGTTTATACTTTCTGGAACGTTGCTATAGGTCTTACTAATAACGTAGTTTTAGAATGGATAATAGGACTGGGACTAATAGCTTGGGAGTTCTTCATATTAGCTTACGGTGTAGTAGTCTTCTCTAGATATATGTTCGCAATGGCTTTTGACAGAGTGCTTCCCTCGATATTTGCTTCGGTGAGCAAGAACGGAAGTCCGGTTTACACACACTTACTAGATTTAGGATTAGTCACAATGTTCTTAGCCGTAATATTCTTCTTAGGTTCTTCTAATGCTGTATCTTTATATGGTGCAACTATATTAGGTGCATTATACTTCCTCGTAGTTTCAATAGCTGGGTTAATACACGGTATTAAAAATAAAGTAAGTATATTAATCCCTGCGTCAGTGGTCTCTATAGGCTATTTCGCGTACTTAACCTATGTATCTGGTACAAACCCTGACTTTGGGTTTATGACAAGTACTGGAGTTGACTTCATCACTTTAGTTTTCGTTCTGGGGACTCTTATAGGATCAGCTATAGTATACGCAGTTTCTTACATGCATAACAAGAGTAAAGGAGTGGACTTAAACCTAGTATATAAGGAGATACCTCCCGAGTAAGGAGGTTTAGGTTTTAAAATCACTTTTTTACCCTTTAACCTATTCTCTCCCTTTCTCTTTCCTTTGTTTTTTAGATCTTCTTCTGAAGTTGTAATAAAGCATCATAGTCTCCTAAGGCTGACAATAAAACCCCTACAACACCCTTTCTCTTTAAAGCTTGTATGAAGTCTTGCGCCTTGTCAACATCAACTGTGGGCTGGTTAAGGACTTTAGCCAACTCCTTATTCTTCTCGGTTTTCACTATTACGTAAGGGATTAGGACAGATGTATTAAGCCTATCGAGCTGGTCGGGGTCTTCTAGCCTTAAAACCAAATAGAAATCGGCATTCGTGACCTTTAACCTGTTCTCGATTTCATCTCTGCTCTTTCTCATGCTGATCATCAACCCTGCGTTTACTCCATACTCCTTAGCAATCTTGACCGCTTCTTCAGGTGCAACATAACCGACTTCCCTGCCTATTTTAGGCCTATCTCCTCTAGTGAATGTTATATCGAAGTTCATCATTTTGCTCGTTATAGATAGAGAGTGGAGAAAAAGCTCGTTAGTGTCTAAGGTCCTTTGGTTTATTATAACCCTCTTGTCCTCAAAATTATACCTGATGAGCGTCCCAACTACTGAGGGCAAGGGTGAAGGCATCCCTAAAGGTGAGTCTGGAATGTTAAACCCATCAAAGGACTCCAATTGTGATATTATTTTCATCAACTTTTCCAACTTATGCTTAGGATGAACTTCCACTAGAATTTGCATTAGTTTATGCTTTACAGTCTGGTTTATATGTTTTAATGCTAAAATTAGGATTATGAAATGTGCTAAGTGCGATGAGAAGGCTATTATAAAAATACCTTACGCTAACATAGCTCTATGTAAAATACACTTCTCAGAGTGGCTCGAACACAGATTTGAGAGGATAATCAAAAAATATCACATGTTAGATGGAATAGAAAGAGTAGGAGTAGCTGTATCAGGGGGTAAGGATAGCACTACCCTACTTCATTTAATGTATAAGCTGTCAAAGATTTATGGCTTTGAATTAGTCGGAATAAACATCGATCTCGGAATAGACATGGGAAAGGCATACTCTACCAAAAGTAGTGAGTTTGCAGTGAAAAACTTCGAAATGTTGGGAGTCAAGTATAAAGTGATCAGGATAAAAGACGAATACGGTTTCACCATAGACGAGGCTAAGAAAAAAATTAAGAGACCAGTGTGCAGTACGTGTGGGTTAGTCAAAAGGTACACATTAAACGATATAGCTGAAAGGGAAGGGTTAGACGCAATTGCAACTGGACACAACTTAAACGACATGGCTCAGTTTATACTAACCGGTTATTTTAGTGGAGACGTGCTAGACCTTTCTAGGTTAAAGCCGGTCTCTCAGCCTAAGAAGGGTTACAAAGTGAAAAAGATCAAACCACTTTTTCTAATATATGAAAAGGAAGTACTGACTTACGCCATCATTAATAGAATCCCGTTCCTATACGATTCGTGCCCACATACCTTTAGGGTAGGCGGAGCGACGCAGGACAAGATAAGGAGGAAATTAGAAGAGTTAGAGGACGAAATCCCGGGTTTCATGATGATGTTAGTTCAAAACTTTGTGAACAAGATTCAAGGCCCCCTTGAAAAGGAATACGTAAAAGAAGAAGATATATCAAGGTGTAAAATCTGCGGTAGACCAACCTCTAAAGGAAGGGAGATCTGTTCGTTCTGTGCTGCCAGAATTTCAATGGGGGTACTGAATGAAGCAAGGTGAGGACGAAAAGAGCAAAGTCATAAGATACACGCTGAATTACCCAGATGGTTCTTATGCGGGTTACGTTGTATTTGATGGTAAGTACTCCAAAGTGTACAACGAGAAAGGAGAAATTCTATTTGAAGTAGAGGGTCTCTTTCCTCCGAGAAGGAGGAAGGTGAACTACCAGTGGATAGAAAAAGTCCTGGAAAAAGGTATGCCTGACTGTAGAAAAAGGTTTATACTTTACGTAGCTAGCCGGTATTTGGTAAACGTTAAAGGTCTGGATGAGAACGAAGCTGTAGAACGGTTAGAGGAGTTTTACTCTAAGAGCGGAGGCAAAGTCTATGAATCTTGGTTAAAATCCGTCGTACGGGGAGTAAAGACCAAGAAATTACTCCCATGGTCACTAAAGAGGATCGAGGAAAAAGATAAAGAGATGTACGAAATAATTACAAAAATTTTAAACGAATGAATTTATACTGTGAAGTTAGATGACACTTTTATGAGCAAGAAGTGGAGCGCAATCACTTGGTTTGTAGTTCTTGGTCCCCTTGCAGTATTTCTTGTATTGACTATATGGGTAGCTAATGTACTAGAGAGAGTTCCAGGTTGGCAACTCGTTCCTTACATAGTAGTACCGATAGCTGTAATATTCTTAATAATAGGAGCTCTATTCAGGTATAAATGGGGAAAATTCATATTTGGTTAAGAATTAGTTAAGGGAATTACTTCTCCATGAGGACATTTTTTAGGTTCTCCAAGGTACTTGTGGAGTTTTTCAATAATTTCCTCGGGGACTGCGAAGTCGAACTGCGTAGAGTACTTACAAGCATCATCAGGAGAAAATCCTATCTCCACCAATAAGGACTCTATAACCCTATGTGCTTTTATTAAATTATCTATGGCTTTCCTACCCTCACTTGTTATTTCTATCCCACTTCTAGTCTTCTTTATATAGCCCTTACCTTCTAAATGCTCCAGCTCCTCGTAAGCACTTGCTGGAGATATGCTTAGCTGTTTTGCTATCCAACTTAACTTAGCAAGTTGTCCTTGGTCATTATACTTCTTAATGACAAGGAGGTACGAGAGCTCTCTTCTTGAGATACTCACAATCAATTAATTCCTAACTAAATATTTAAACTATTATACGATTAAACACTTCGTGGAAGGAATTATACCTGCAATAATAACACCATTTGCACAAGATGAAGGACTAGACGAGAACTCATTGAAAAATTACCTAGATTTCCTAAAGAGAAATGGAATACAGACTGTGTTCGCTTTAGGAACTACAGGGGAATTTAACATGTTAAGTATGGAAGAAAAAGAGAAATTTATAAAGGCACTGAGACTATCCACTAACTTGAAGGTTATAATAAATGTAACAGAAAACTCCACTTTAAACGCTCTTAAGTTAGCTAAACTAGCTGTTGAAGTGGGAGCTGATGGGATAGCCTCTTTACCTCCGATATATCATAAACCCTCAGAGAAGGGGATTATAGGTTACTTTGAATCGCTCTCGAAGTTTGGAATACCTCTTTACTTGTACAATTATGATGGAAGGGCATATATAGAGTTAGATTTAGTGAGGAGGTTAGTAAGCGAGGGAATTATAGACGGAGTTAAATTAACTACGGAAAAACTTCCGTTACTACAACGGTATGTAGAGCTAAAGCAAGAAGGAAATCCATTCTACGTAACTATAGGTAACGACGAATTGATATACTATGCAGTGATGTCAGGAGCTGACGGTGCGATATCAGCTACTGCAAACGTCGCACCAGAGTTAGTATTGAAACTATTTAAACTACTAAAGGAAGGTAATTGTAAGGAAGCGTTAGAAGCCCAGAGAGCCGTAACTATGCTTACCAGAGCCATTAGTGATGGAGATTATCCTGCGGGTGTAAAGGTAGCGTTAAAATATAGGGGAATATATGTTGGTACAGTCAGAAAGCCTCTTGAGGAAAAGATGGAACAGAATTCCGTTATTTACGCCACTCTTAAGGAGTTAAACTTGTGATGAAGGTCGATGTGATGATTTGGTGATTTCATATTATCCCCGGCTGAAAGTCATAACTTCTTTTTTCAGCTCACTTTTTTCGGTACGTCCCTTACGGTGAAAGAATATAAGGACATGATCAGGGGTACGACAGTATATAGGAATACGGACATTACAGCGTCCTGAATACTACCTACGGTCAATGGAAATAAATCTAGAGCTTTAATGAAAAGATTAAACTGTGAGTTAGCTAATGGTAGAAATGGTAACTGAGTAGCACCCCAAGACGGCAGTGCTAGGGCAACGGACATATATGTGGTAGTATGTGTGAAGCTGCCTATGAATATGAGTATGTTAGAAACTAGGACAGAACCTATCAGTAGAGAGCTAGAGATTATGAAAGAGAGACTGCTTCTCCTTAATATCTCCCCCATAGAGAAGGCTATAGAGAAGAAGACTAACGATGACACAAGGACTAGGCCCGTTATCTTGGGCAAGTCAATTAGGTCTGTCTGGGCACCGAAAAGCCAAAAAGAGAAGACCAGAGAAAGGACTACCATTAACCCGTAGATCATAGAGAGAAGAGTAAAGGAACCAAGCCACTTTTCGGCGTAAAACCTAATCCTCGTGACGGGCTTTGTTAAGAAGAAATCGATCGTCCCCTGCTCATATTCCTCTGACATTGAACCGGATGCTATAGAGATTGCCAAGAAGTGGAGGAGTAAACTCTGAGGGAGGAGGACTCCCACAGACCACATGTAAGGGTAAAGCGGTATGAGGATTACCCTAACTGCCTTAGACGGGACTAGATATAGTGCTAAATACACTGCTATCTCGAAAAAGAGTGATACTAAGACAAGAACTATCACCTTCTTACGTGCTATAGCCCTCCTCCACTCGTAAAGCAGAATGTTAAACATTGTTTATCGCCCTCTCATATGCCTTCTCTATGTCAACGTCTAAGTAGAAGGATCTAACTTTTACTCCCTGAAAGACTAATTCCCTAAGTAGCTCCTCTCTTTTGTCTTCAGACAATGTGACATAATACTTACCACTACCGTCACTTTCGACCTTCTTCACGAAGTCAAAACCTTTTAGTACTTCCTCAGCTCTTTGGTCTGCCTCTATCACGACAACTATGCCCAAAAACTTCTTTACTAGTTCCTCAACATTACCTTCGAATACCTTGTTGCCTCGATATATTAGAACTACTTTATCAGAGAGTTTTTTCACATCCTCCATTTCATGAGAGGTCATTAAGATTGAAGTTCCTTTCTTCTTCAATTTGTCAAAGGTCTCCCTGATGTGAAGGGAAAAGATGGGGTCTACTCCAATATTTGGCTCGTCCATAATTAGAACTTGAGGTTCGCCTAAAAGGGCTTCAGCAATAGCAATCCTTTGCGTCATCCCCTTACTGTACTTAGCTATTTGTCTGTCCGCAAATTCCTTCGTGCCCACAAGTTCTAGAAGTTCATCAACTTCATCCTTACTCGCTCCCTTCATTTTGGCTGAAAGCTTCAACACTTGTCTGCCGGTTAAAAAAGGAGGAAGGTTTGGTAGCTCTTGAACATATCCTATCTCACGAAATACAGACTTGTCCTTAAAGGGATTTTTCCCTAATATCTCCACACTACCTCCGTCTGGAAACATTAATGCTAATGTACACCTGATCATAGTAGTCTTTCCCGCCCCATTAGGACCTAAAACCGAAACAAACTCTCCCTTTTTAACTTCCAGAGAGACTCCGTTCAAAGCTACTTTACTTCCGTACTTCTTTTTAAGCTTATCAATCGTTATCATTTGACTTATTCCAACTTTACGAGAGAAGATAAAAACTTTTATTCTATGGATAGAAACTAATCGTTATGACAAGACATGTATGGATGATAGGTGGAGCACAAGGTTTGGGAATTGATACTTCCGCAATTATATTCGGGAATGCGATAGCCAAAGCTGGTTATTACATCTTTGGTAATAGAGAATATTACTCTAACATTAAGGGAAGACACAGCTACTTTCAAGTAGTCTTTGATGAGAAAAGGATTTTCAGTGTATCTTCTTATACGGATATCCTAGCGACTTTCGACGCTGAAACACTGTTCCAACACTTTACCGAGGTAAGAGATTACGTGATTTACGGTATTGATTACGAAAACACTTCACTCGACATGGTAAAGTCTATTGAACCGGAGATAGCTGAAGAGATCAAAAAGGAGTTGAAGAACGGTTTCACGGTAAAGGATGTAATAAATTACCTCACCGCAAAAGGGGTAAAGGTAATAAAAGTAAATTATCTAGAGTATTTGAAGAAGATAGCTGACACTTTCAAACTACCTCTGTCCGTAGTTGAAAGAAGCAAGAATATGATAGCTGTAGGTGCCTCATTTGGTCTCCTTGGTCTTCCCTTTGAGCTCCTTAAAAACGCAATTCAGGAGATTTTTAAGAACGAGTTATTCCTCAAGTTCAATACAATGGCTGCTGAAATGGGATATAACTTAGCCCCAAATGCCTATCATCTCACCGTGAGAGAAGTTAAGAAAGATAGAATACAAGTTGATGGAAACACTATTTCAGCGTTGGGTAAGTTGGCTGGGGGCTTGAGGTTCCAATCCTACTACCCAATAACACCGGCCTCTGACGAGAGCACTTACATAGAGGCTAACCAGAATTTGGATGTAATAGTTGAGGGAGGAGAACTCCGGAAAGGAGGTGCCGTAGTAGTTCAAGCTGAGGACGAGTTAGCAGCAATTAATATGGCTATTGGTGCAGCTTTGACGGGAGCAAGAGCTGCAACAGCTACTTCTGGCCCAGGTTTTTCACTAATGTCAGAAGGTATAAGTTGGGCTGGGATGAACGAAGTACCGGTTGTTATAACTTATTACATGAGGGGTGCACCTGCAACAGGTTTGCCGACTAGGTCTGGGCAAGCTGACTTAAAGTTTGCGCTCAACGTGGGACATGGGGAATTTCCCAGAATAGTGATTGCATCTGGAGATCATGCAGAGATATTCTGGGACGCGATTTGGGCTTTAAACTTGGCTGAGAAATACCAAACGCCCGTAATACACATTATTGAAAAGACTTTAGCCAATTCATACACCATTCTGGATGAGGACTTACTTACCTCAGCCCCAGTGAAAATCGAGAGGGGTAAAATAGTATATCCTACTACAGAGAGGTTTAACAGATTCGAAATCACTGAAGATGGAATTTCACCGCGGGCATTCTTAGGTTATTCCAGTATATTCTACACCGGTGATGAACATAACGAAGAAGGACACATCACAGAAGCGAGTAACAATAGGCTCAAGATGTATGAAAAGAGAATGAAGAAGCTTGAGACGGCAGATAAGGAAATCCCTGAGGAGCAAAGGGTAAACGTTATTGGTGATGGAGAAAACGTGCTCTTAACGTGGGGTTCACCTAAGGGAGCCATTTTGGACGCAATGGATGATATGAATAAGGAAGGATTGAGTGTTATGATGGTTCAAGTAAAAATGTTTAACCCTTATCCCGTGACTTTTATGAAGAAACTATTAGAAGGAAAGAAGAGAGTTATTGCAATTGAAAATAATTATCAAGCTCAAGGTGCAGAAATACTGGCTGAGAAAACTGGAATATTTGCTACGAATTATATACTTAAGTGGAATGGAAGACCAATAGCTAGAGAAGAAATTATATACGCTGTAAAGCAAATTATTAAGAACGGAGAGAAGAAAGTGGTGTTGAGTTATGGAGCGTAAACCTGTATTTAACGATTGGTGTCCAGGGTGCGGAAACTTCGGTATACTGAGAGCTGAAGAGATGGCGTTAAGGGAACTAGGTATTGACTCGAAGAAAGTCGTGATAGTTTCTGGTATAGGATGTTCCGGTAAGATCCCACATTTCATCGAATTACCTATCAGTGGCGTTCACACACTTCACGGTAGGTCTATAGCTTTTGCTACTGGGATAAAGACAGCAAACCCATCGTTAGAAGTAGTGGTAAATGTTGGAGACGGAGATGGTGTCGGAATAGGAATGGGTCACTTCGTGCATTTGGGTAGAAGGAATTTGGACATTACTGTTATAATACATAACAATGGAGTCTATGCTTTGACTAAAGGACAAGCATCACCAACATTAGGAAGAGGTGTGAAAACTAAGTCTTTACCAAGACCGAATATAAACGACGCTGTAAATCCCTTAGCAGTAGCCTTAGCTGCAGGTTATACTTTTGTAGCAAGAGGATATGCATATGATATCACACATCTGAAAGAACTTATAAAGAAAGGGATTAAGCACAAGGGAAGTGCGGTAATAGAAGTTCTTCAACCATGTCCTACTTATAATGATGTCAACACTAAAGAATGGTATGATAAGAGAGTTTACAAGTTGGATAACGACCCAGCATGGGATCCAGTAGTTAAAAGAGAGGAAGAAACAAAGACCAAGTTTGAAAAAGCCATGATGAAAGTAATGGAGCTAGGAGAAAAAATACCTCTTGGAGTGTTTTACCAGAACGAGTTTATCCCGACTTTTGAGGAAAGGCTTGAACAGAATATACCTAACTATAGAGAATTTTACCCAGCAATCCAACCTATTGAACTTAAAGGTATTGGCACTACTAAAATCACTGAACTGATAAAAGCTAAAAGAGTTTGATTTTATCATTTTCTAAACAATTTTCTCTAACTGTTTTCTTTATAATCTTTAGCCTTTAATAAGAAATTGAATTAAGATACAAAAGTTACGCCTTTAATTTAGTTCGCAACTCCTACTAACATAAACTTCTTGCTCTTTTTGTCCTCTATTACAGTACCTTCTTCGGCTAACTCGTACAAGGCTTTCCTTATTTTCTCGTCACTTGCTAAGTTAGTGAGAACACTGTGTATCTCTTTTACGTCCATTGGTTTTTCTTTAAGAAGATTAAGTATAACTTCCTTTAGTTCGTCCTCCTCTGGCGCTATTACAACCGTTAGCTCTTCATCGTCATAAACCACTTCTAGCTTATCTTCTATTTCCTTCCTTTTATTCACAATCCCGTTCATTCTTATCCCTATATTTTATTATCTGTTTGTTGGGATATAAACTTTTGTCAAGTATGTAAAAATAATTTAAACTAGTAAGTACCGTTTTTCTTATTAAAATTAAATTAAGCTAATAATATGATGATTAATAAAAGAAAAAATTTTCAAAATTTCTTCCGTATAATTATTTATTATTCACTCTATTTTTAAATCCAAACATATCTCTCCAAAGCTCCTCTAAGTAGCCAAACATATAATGTACATATAACAGCACCTATCAACGATAAACCTGATAAGAGTTGATTCCAAATCTTGAAGTCAGGTAACTTGTTCATTATTCTAAGATTACTTCACTACTAATGTGAATAATAGACGTATAAACGATAAGTCATAGCCGTCAGTAAATATCTATGTCTCGGTTTTACCAATTCACTTTTTATATATATCATAGAAGGTCTTATGATCTAACGATACAAATACATCCTTCGGATTTGTATGATATTTCAGACTTAAGTTTTTATAAAAATCATTCAAACAATTTATATATGACTATATCTTACAATTTCGCCTATATAGTTATTTATAACTTATCGGGAAAAACTATATATTACCGCCTATTGATCTACTCTTAATGGAATACAAGCTAAGGGACATAGTGAACGATAACGGAGAAGTAGTTAATGTACCTAAAGGATTTTCAGCGATAATGCTCGATAAAAGACTAATGCTTATAAGAGGAAGAAACTCTATAATACTCGTTAAGGTTTTTAAAAACCTCTATGCAATGAGAGCTGTGATAAACGGAAAGACGTATTATCGATTTGTGACATATGACAGTAAAATAATAGAGAACGGAAGTATAGTTTTACCAAGAAGGTATAAGGACAATAATATCATGAAAGCTCTGGATTTAGTAATAAGAAAATTGGAAGAAGTAGAAGACATTGACAAGATAAAGGACGCAATATTTTACCTTTACTTAGCAAAAAACTGCCTTAAAGGAGACAAACAGTCGTGTACCGAGCTTGAAGAACAGTTGTTCTTTGAAGCAGAACCTTGAATACATTCAGATCTTACCCAAACGTCCTTTTTCTTTAACATTCAAATATTCGTAAACTAATGAGATAAATTGATGATCTTGTTCCTTTTCTTTAGTTACAATGTATCTGAGTGTTTCTAGCTCTAAAGAATTTACATTGTAGATTAGAATGAAAAGACCAGTAGGTTTGTGAATTACGGCCACAATACCGTTCCTGAAAACCAGTAGTTTTAGCGTATCTCCTTCTACGGTCTCAATGGGTTTCAGTTCTAACGGGTTCAGCCTAGTTATCTTGTTTTCCCATAATACTCTAAGCATTCTCTCTTCAGCTTCTCCTATCCCTTCAAGCTTTGAAAACTCTTTAATTATATCCATTCACAAATTTTTAAGGACACAAGGTTATTAACTATTTACTTTGTTAGTCGGAGTAACTGATGAAGGTGAACTTGCTAGAAGTATTGCCAAGTATCTCAAACAAGTGATTATCATCGACTCACCACAGAGGGTAATAAAGGAAAGGCCTAACGTTGTAATCCACACATTTGAGGTGCCTTACGATGAGGCTAATAGAAACCCCTCGGCTGCGTGGAATATTAACACATGGTATTCCATTAACGTGGCTAGGAGCGCTCACAAAGTCAACTCCACTAACGTTTTTCTCTCGACTTTCATGGTATTTGATGGCAAGAAAGGTTATTACACCGAGACTTCCACACCCAACCCACTCAACTATTACGGGCTTAGCAAGCTTGCAGGAGAATCTGGAATTATGGCTCTCGGTAATTACTTAGTGGTGAGATTTGGGGCATTATATTCCACAACTTATAGAGGAATACTTCACCCTTTTGTTAAGGGTATCTTGAGAGGAAGGAGAGTAATAAAATGTAATTCTAACTTTTACGTATCACCGATAACCGTTGAGGAGGCTTCAGAGATAGTCTCCAGCTTGATAAAGAGAGGGATTAAGGGAGTCGTCAATGTAGGAGGGAAAAGGAAGAGTGCAGTTGAGGTTTGCGAACAACTAGGCGATATGTTTAACGCTAAAGTAGTTCCATTTGAAGGAAAATACTACGATTTTTCCTTAGATGATTGGCTCCTAAGAAGTCTTGGATTCACCGTTAGAAGTTAAGAAGAAGTTATATCCCTTCTTAATCATCAATCTGTCCATCTCGCTTACGAAGTTCTGCATGTAAAAGTCAATATAGGGAAACTTAGTCATTATCGCTTCTTCCCTTAATAAACTAACTATTTTACCGAGCCTCTCAAGCTTCTTTTCACCGCTCTCCTCTAAGTATAGAAACCTCATTATCTCTCTACCCGTAGTCCTCGATAGATCTCCATGACGCAGATAAACTAATTTTAATAGTAAATAGAGTGAACGTGAAACCCTGCGTAAGAGTTCATCAATATTTTCCGCATTTTCTATCGAGTAAACATTTTCAAAGTATAATTTTTCAACTGTCTCGATTTTCATAAGAGATCTATCTCATTACACATTTAAATTTTTATGCCAGATACAGTCTTATGTCACTGGAACTTCTACTCAGTAGATTTCTTTATTACGTCGAGAAAGGAGATCCGTTACCTGTAGCCTTCAAAAAAGCTCGTGAAATGGGGAGATATAAGATCGATAGTAATGATGCTTACGAAAAAGCAAAATTGTTGGTACTCCAATACCTTTCTTTGAAAGGGAGAAGTAGGAGGAAAAAAGTCAAGGAATTCTTGCAAGGAAAAGGAGCGATAGTTTTCCCTGATTGGATGGAAAAAAGGTTGTCAGGACTTTACGACATAGGAGAGCTAAAAAAGTCGTTGATAAGAAAAACCACGTGGTTTTGGGTTAACACTCTCAAAACCGACGAAGACAAAGTGATTAAGAGTTTAGAGAACAAAGGTGTAGTATTGGAGAGAGATAAAGATTATCCTTTTTTGTATAAATTAATAAATGGTAATCTCTCTAAGACGGAAGAGTTCAGAGAATACAAAGTTGTAATTCAGGATAAAGCGAGTGTAAGCGTGGTTGCGACACTTTCCCCTAAAAAAGGTGAGAGTATATACGATATGACCTCAGCACCAGGAGTAAAAGCAACACTAATTATGGTGCTCACTGAAAACGGAGCTAAGCTTACTCTTAGTGAGGTAGAGTATAAGAGATTAATAAGGGAGGTCAACTTCATGAAAAACGTCGGAGTAAATTTGGACAGAGTTAATATTATACACGGTGATGCCACTCATTTAACTTTCTCTAAGAAATTCGACAAAGTTTTACTAGATGCCCCGTGTAGCTCTTCAGGTATGATTTCAAACGAGCCAACAGTACTCCTTAGGTTAACAGAGCGTAAGGTTTTAGAGTTGTCAAAGTTGCAGATGCGGCTTTTGGATAAAGCCCTATTTTTATCAAATACCGTAGTATACGCTACATGTTCCATATTCCCAGAGGAGGGAGAAGAAGTTATTAAGAACGTTAGTCATAAAGTAGTCTTTTCCAAACGATTCATACCTTATATTCACGGCACAGAGGGCTTTTTTGTGTCAAAGCTTGAGGGATAACTTAAATATGCTTTACTAATTAATTTTCTTATTCTCCTTGACTTTAGGTAGTCTCTAATGTTCATATAGAATTACCTTAACGAACAAGGTTTATAAGAGAGAAGGCAAATAAAAAGGCAAATAAAATAATAATAATCCAAGACATCATAGAAACTTGTAAATTTGAAGCGGTATAATGATGTAGAGTACTATTCCAAGTACGAAAATAACGATATTACTCCCCTTTTTCTTTACCCTTTAATAGTTCCTTATCCCTAAACTTTTTATGCTACTCTTAGAATTGATCAAAGATGATAGAAGACCTATCTAAACTATTAAATGAAGTAAAAGCGAAAATATATAAAGAAAAGGAGGAGTTGATAAAAGATATCACAAAGGTCACTTCCTCAATTCATGATAATATAGCTTCAGAAATCGCAAAAGCTAAGAAGGAAGGGAGAAAAGTAGATGAACTAGAGAAGGAGTTCAAAGAATTACTAAGTAAGCTCGATAAGTTAAAGGAAAACCAAGGTAAGATGAGCATAAAGGACATAAAGAGTGCTTTAGATACTTACATTAAAAAAGCTGAAGATATAGTAGAAAAATTAAAGAAAAAATGACGAATTAATTACCTTTTTATCCTATTTCTTTTACGCCTATTCTATCAATATTACATGACCCTTGCTCTTAGGGGTCGGACTTTCATTGAGGTTTCATGAATTTGTATTCAACCTCTCGTCCTCATTCCCCTTGTCCGGCTCCCCATGCCGTCTACGGGAGAGGTAGTTAAACCACTCCCTTCAAGGACATAGGGAGCCTCATCGAACCCATCCTCCCCCTCACATTGCTCATCGAGTTCACTGTAGGGCTCTCTTCTACATTTTAGTATATAACTACAAAATTTATAAACTTTCACGAGAAGGGCTAGGAATGTTAAATAGTATCAAATGACATAAAATTCACGGTTTATCGGAAACTGTTGTCAACGACCACGTTATTATACTCACGAAGACTACTGCTATAGAGAACAAACCCATTATATCAATTCCCTTCGCTAATCCTTCGACACCAAAGTACTCACCTATAAACCCCAGAATTATATTACCTATTCCGCCTACCATGCCTCCTATATTATATGCGAATCCTGATAGGAATCCTCTTAGCTCTGTGGGGACAGCATCAGCTAATAGAAGAGGCATCAGAGGCCAGAAACCAGTAGAAAATGCGTATAATATTACCCCTATTATAGGTATAATAATAGGCACATATAGGAAAGGCACTGCTAATGGTAGGGATATTAAGAGACCAATTACACCAATATAAATTAGTTTCTTTTTATCAAACCTATCCGCTAACCTACTGAACAGTATAAAAGATATTGCAAGCCCTATGTTTGCCACTGTCATTAAAATTCCTAAAGTGTCAGGGTTCAAGTGTAAATACTCGTCTGCAATTACGGTGTAATAGCCGAATACGGCAAAATAGGCTAAGAACATTCCTATCATTCCAGCCGTAGCTCTAATGAGAACAGGGAGATAGTCCTTAATCTTTATACTAAAATGGGCCGCGTGAGAAGATACACGCTCTTCCGCAATAAATTTCATATAGGGAACTAGGATGAGAGGTAAACTACCCGTTAGTAACAATAGCCGAGGGTCTCCTCCCAGAAATATATACGAAACTCCAGTCAGTGCATAACCTATACCATATCCAGCCTGGACTATACCAGTTACTATCCCTTTCATATTATACGGGGCGTTCTCGTAAGCTAACACGGTCCCTGCAGTCCACTGTGCACCCATAAATATCCCTTCAAGTAGCCTGGAAACATAAAGTACTTCTACGTCAGGAGCAAAGGCTAATAATAACTGAAAGAGAGAGTAACCGGCTGTTCCGATAATTAAAACCGGTTTCCTACCTATTCTGTCAGCCACATTTCCGAAGTACGCTCCGCCTATCACCCTTCCTATTAGCCCTAAGGCGAAGAGCACTGTGTAGCCAAAGAAATCTAGCCCGTAAACTCTCTCTAGGTAGGAATAGACGTATGTCAACAATAACAAGTCATAAATGTTACCTGCCCAAGCATAGGTTGACGCAATGGTCGAGTGGATGTAATTTTAAAAATTGAAAATAGATTTAAAATAAAAGGTTGTTTGTATTATACTTTTACAAATTAATATAAATCAAAGAGTTAGAATAAAATTTTTTCAGCTTAAGTTCGAAATTCTACATTACAGTTCCCAAAACCGTTTTTCATGAGATTAGAGACAAGCTAGGTAAATTTTTTATTAATAGTTGGCGTTTCGAATTACTATGAAAATAGGACTAGCTGGATTAGGTATAATGGGCTACAGGGTAGGGGGAAATTTAGCAAAAGCTGGAAAACTACACTTAGTTTACAACAGAACGGAAAGAAAAGCAGAACAGTTCAGTAAAGAATACGGTGTTAAGTACGTCAAAGATCCTATTGAATTACTGAAAGAGGTAGACGTGCTGATAACAATGCTAGCTGACGACGATGCTGTTAGCAATTTCTTAACACCTTTGATACCTTATAGCAAGGGTAAAATTATAGTAGATATGTCTACTATATCACCCTCAGTATCAATTGAAATTGCAAAGAAAGTTGCAGAGAACGGAGGTTTCATGTATGACGCACCAGTTATAGGTACTTCAGTTTTCGCTGAACAAAAGAAGTTGACAGTGTTATTGGGAGGTCCAGAGGAGAAATTAGACGTGGTTAGGGAGATACTTTCTGAAACTGCGTCAACGATCCTCTATATGGGAGGAAACGGAATGGGATTATATGCTAAGCTTGTAAACAATTTGATGGTAGGTGTTTATGTAGCCACATTAGCCGAAGCGTATAACTTTGGTGTAAAGTCTGGATTAAAGCCAGAGGACGTGTACAAAGTCCTAGCCTTATACGGTAGTGCTAAGTCTCCAACCTCCGAACTGAAGGTACCTAAAATGATTAACAATGATTATTCAACTCAGTTTGCAATAAAACACATGAGAAAAGACCTAGAAATAATAACAAAAGAGACACAGAATGTTAAGGTAATTAACCCATTATCGTCACTAGCTTTACAGTTGTACAGGATGGCAGAGGCTATGGGCCATGGAGAGAACGATTATGTTGCTGTTTTAGAAGTATATCGTAAAGGTAATAAATAGACTCTTAATCTTAAAAAATCTCGGCTAAATAAGTAATCTCTTTTTATCCTTTCTCAAATACCTCTACGATATGCTACAGAAAGAGATAGAAAACTATTTTACTTATTTCATTAGTAGTATATATCTATCTCCTCGTTCCTTAACTATTAAGTCTACTAGCTCATCTGGGACTGTAGCTTTCCTTTCAAAGAGAAGTAATATCTCATCAAAGTTATTTAGCACCTGCTTAAAGAGCTTACCCACGAAATCTTTATTATATATAGATGGAATGGCCTCTACTTTATAGTAGTTTCCTTGGTCAATATAGTCAGCAAATTCTGTCTCCATTATTTCCTTAACTCTACCGTCTCTCTTAGCCCTACTTTCAATCATAGGTATAACGACTCTTTTACCTTTTAGATTTTCTATTACTTCAACTTTTTTCTTTAACTCATCAACAACTTCAAAGAATTTCTTCATATAATATGTAGCAATATCCGTTAAGAAGACCTTGTCTTTAGTGTCATACTTTGCGTGAAACTCAGTGTAAAGCCAGTTATATGCTTCAATTATTTCCTCGCGTCTATTGGCAATTATGTCAAAGAACTTTATCTTTAGACCCTTTGTTAGAGCTACGTTTAGTAATTGCATTCCTACTACTACATCACCGTCCAAGACTTTGTCTACTGGATAAGAGGAGTTCGGTGTTACTGCTAAAGGCTCCGCTCCAATTCCATAAAGTACACCGTCCTCTAAGTCTGTATAGGAGTAAAAGACTATTCTATAGTGATTAAGGAATTGCGAATTGGGGTACCATTCTAAATACTTTTTTAATCCGTCCTCCTTTACTTTTTCGATTTCATCGTAAATCTTTTCAAAAGCATCCTCGAATTTCTTGAAGTTACCGTTAAGTCTACCGTAAGGTACAAATATAGGCTCTCCGAATTTAGGAGATAAATACCTCAGCCCATAATACTTAGCTACATCGTTAAGGTTTACGTCCATAACTGTCTTTATAACCTCTCTCATATGTTGGTTAAGTGAATCTATATGGAAGATCTTCTTTTCTCCTCTCTTTAGTAATGCCATAGTGTTTATTTGAGAGCATTAAAAATAAATCTAGTGATCGTAATATAGTGAGCTTATGACATCTAGTAACGATATCGTCTATTTAACATTACTTGAACTGTTTACGCTATTAACTTTCGCTCAGTTAGGAAGACTCATAACCCAAAGATTCTACCTTCCTATTATCATAGCTGAAATAATAGTAGGTATAACGCTAAGCCCTTACGCTATAGGCGGATATATTGACAGTTTGATCGGGTTGCCTATCTTTGAAGTTAATTCCTATCTTATTCTTTTTGCGGATTTCTCTGTGGTCTTACTGATATTCGCCGCTGGTCTCTCTCACGGATTCAAAGGTTTAAAAGAGTCTGGATTACCAGGCTTTATAGCAGCTACAGCCGGTGCTGTAATTCCCACATACTTAGTTTACGCCACTTTCACCCTCATTTACAATACAACAGTCTCCGCTATTATGGGAGCCGCAAGTGCAGCGACAAGTCTGGCTGCAACTACTTCGATTATTGAAGAGTACAAACTTTACAAACATGATTTCACGCGACTGGTTATATCTGCAGCAGCTTTAGATGATGTTGTATCACTTATCATTTTGTCCGTAATTCTTGAGCTAGTCACACTAAAAGCTCTTTCAGTTAGTCAGATAGTAGTTAGCGTGATAGAAACGGTCTTAGCGTGGTTAATAATTTTGTTCTCAGCAGTATTCATAATTCCTAGAATAATTTCTAGAATAAAAGATGATTTAATTAACAATGTTTCATTGGTAATACTTTTCATTTTAGTCCTGATAATGTTACTCTTAGGCTTTTCTCCCGTAATTGCGTCCTTCGTAGCCGGTGTGGCAATCGCTGAGAGCGTAAAGTCAGAAAAAATAGTTCAGTTCACTTCAACATTACTTTCTATCTTTGGGCCTGTTTTCTTCATATACGTCGGGATGGAGACCCCATACACCACGTTCCTTAACTTGTATGATTTATCCCTAGGTCTTCTATTAAGTTTTCTCGCTATTATAGGGAAAATAGCCGGAATATTTCCGGTTGCATTTTTCATTACAAAGAGTGTAAGAAGGTCGATCATTGCTTCAATAGGTATGCTACCGAGGGGTGAAGTAGGGCTGGTAGTAGCTACTCTAGGTCTTACCTCGGGTATTATAGATACTAATCAGTACTCTCAGATTATTATTATGGCTATAGTAACAACCATTATGGGCGGATTTCTGTTCTCCTATCTTGTAAGAAAGTGGATTCTGACTACTTAAACAACCTTTAATTTAACTTTTAAAAGCCATAAGTACAAAATAATGTCTATGGTTTGGAAACGCACTATAAGTGCTAAAGCCCTAGAAAAAGCTAAATTCGCGTCAGTTAAAATAGACGATAAAGTAATTTTCATTGCAAACGTTAACGGGACCCTATACGGAATGGATGCAGTTTGCAGTCACGCTAGGTGTATACTAACGTTATTAGATGAACAAAAGCTCACAGTGAAATGTCCATGTCACCATGCTGTTTTCGACCTTAAGACCGGAACAATGTTAGAACCTCCTTTCGTTGCACCAGATGCACCTAAAGAAAAACTGGGACTGAAAACATATCAAGTAAGAGACAACGGAGGATGGATAGAAGTAGATATTTAAAAATAAATTTTATCCCTACTAAAACCGATTAGTTCATTAAAGGTCTTATTAAGTAGGTAGTTTTCAGTAGAGATTTCTTAAGCTCCCGAAAAATTCTTTATGCGGGTAATTAAGCTCTCATTTTTATCTTAACCTAATTAGATATAACCTCTTGGTTGATTGACATATCCTTCTTGATTTTCTAACGTATTAACCGCCTTATGAGCTCCTCAATCGTATTCTTTCTTTCCTCATCAGCTAGTCCAGTCTAATCTGAGGCACTTAAAATTCCATTGTTAAATCGAAAGTGGTGAGTATATGTTGAAGTGAGTCCAAAAGCTAAATGCGGTGAATGACAAAGACACAATCTTTAATTGACTATATGAAACTCCCTTATGAATATAGCTTCATGAATATAGCTTCTTGATTCATATTCTGCTACTCTATGAAAAATACTAACCTGACTTAAGAAGAATAAAAACTAAATAAGAAAGTGTTAAGTAGTAGTTTGTTTAACTTGCGTTAATTGAGCTCCACAATTCCCACAGTATTTTGCACTAGGCGGATTAATGTAGCCGCATTTGGGGCACTTGATGGGCATTAAAGAAGCTCCACAATTAGGACAGAACTTAGCCGCAGCAGGGATAATCGCTCCACAATTCCAACACTTCTGCGTATTTTGTTGGGTCTGCGAGTATTGGCTACTTTGTAGGTATTGTGGTTGAGTATATCCTTGCTGGTATGTTTGTCCCTGCTGGTATGGCTGAGAATACGGTTGACTGTATTGCCCATAGTTAGGCTGGGGATATTGCGGTTGAACTGGATATAAGGGCGGAGCACTCATAACAGCCATCATAACTATATTCATGATCTGGTCTTCCTGCATCAGATCCTTGGCTATATTATATGCGTCGTATGCAGCTCCTGCACCTCCTAGTAATGTAAGCAACTTGTTGTGTAAATCCTCGTCCGAAAGTACTGCAATACCACCGGAAGCTAGTAATGGTAACATATCTTGCAATAAGTCGGTCATTCCAGTCTCTACCATAACATAATTAGGACCTTGACAAATCCTTATAGTATAAGCTTTATTTGAACCGGTTAAATAACCCAAAAGGCTCGTATGTTGTGCTTGTATTAATGCAACGTTCTGTCCAGGCATAGGATAAACTTGAAATCCTTGACTCATCAGATACATCGTAACTTGCTGGACTACATATTGGAGGTTTACGGGATATTGAGTAGGAATCATTTGTTGCTTACCACCTAACCCTACAGGTTGCATACAGATCATCATGTTTGCCATTCCTGAGGAGTTACTCATAGGGCCGTTAGGATAGCCGAAGGGTTGAAAACTCATTCTAACCATTCTTAAGAAGACCTAATTATAAAAACATTATGTTAGTGAAAACAATAGAGTAAACATTAGACTCCTTCCCTGATTTCTTATGAAAATGAGAGTAAGTATCATGGTCAATATATTAGAAATAAGAGCAAACTAGGGTATTATAGTTTATTGGACGTGATAAGGCCCTGTTGATATGACAACCGTGTCAATACCAAGTACTAGAAAAGGTCTCTCTCCAAGAGCTCAACTTATCCATGATAATTTGGTCGCTATCATTAGTGGATTATTACGTAAAAATAAGAAGCAAGCGTTTCAAGCTCTTTCGATATTAAATTTAAAGTAAGCTGATAAAATGTATGAGAACCGATATTACGAAGACGAACTTATTGTTATTACAAGATAAGTTCGACTTTATTAAAACTTTTCATTATTAATTCTATGATTTTCAACGAATTTTTCTAGCTATGACCTATTAAAGTTGGTGGTAAGAGGAAAGCTAAGAGATAGTAAAATTTATAATATGGATAGGTTATCCATATGCTATGAGAACGAATCCTGTTCCCAGAGCGTGGAAGATGATATTATTTTATAGTGTAGAAATTATTTTAACGATAATACTTTTTTTCTGGTTAACAGCCATTTCGCAACAGTTGGGAAATATTGAAATAAAAGTGAAAGGGATCGGGGCGAGTTTCTTCACTCTAGGAGTCCTTGCATATATATTCGGTTTAAGACATGCAGTTGACGCTGATCATCTAGCTGCAATAGATAATTCTACAAGAAAGCTTGTTCAGGAAGGTAAACCATCAATGTTCACAGGTTTATTTTTCTCTCTGGGTCATTCTTCCGTTGTTATTATCCTTTCTATAACGTTAATGGTTTCAACAAGGTTAGTAGAGTCAGATATTCCCCAACTAGAAAATTTAGGTTCTATAGTAGGTACGTTAATAAGTGGAGTTTTTCTTTACATAATAGGTTTTCTGAATCTTTTAGTTTTATTCGAGATTTACGAATTGTTTAAACAAGCTAAAAGAAAGGAGTTAGACGAGAATAAGCTAAACGAAGCCTTGCTTAAAAGAGGGTTTATGAACAAGTTCTTCAAAAGCTTGTTCAGGATTGTTAGTAACCAGTATTACCTTTATCCAATAGGTTTTCTCTTCGGCTTGGGTTTTGATACAGCTTCTGAAACTGCTCTATTAGCAATAAGTGCAGGTACAGCAGGAGCTTTCACTAAGATCCCGATTTGGACATTATTAGTTTTCCCCTTCTTATTTACTGTCGGTATGTCACTTATCGACACTACAGACGGCTTTTTCATGAACGGAGCTTATAGATGGGCTTTCATAGGCAACCCTTTGAGAAAAGTGTGGTACAACTTAACAATGACGACTGTATCTATTCTTGTTGCATTCTTGGTCGGTAGTTTAGAATTATTAGGTTTATTACAATCCGAGTTTAATTTGACCGGAGGCTTCTGGGACGTAATTGCGCTAATCAACGGTGATGTCTGGTGGGGAAATATTGGCATCTTGATTATTCTGACTTTTGCCATTGTATGGGGAATATCAGCCGTACTTTATAACATAAAAATAAAAAGGTATGAGATACAGTCAAACTAATATCAGTTCCCACATAGGTCAAGCAAAATTTCAAAAGGAGACCTTTACAATGCTAGACGTATAGTTTATTTGTATTTAACGTGGATTTTTCTTTTTAGTTCTAGATTCTTTTAATCCCATGAATTTTTAAGATAAATTGGACGTATTACCAAGTAAAATTTTAATTTAATTATAAAATAAGAATGTTGTGTATATGTATAATTTTTCTTTATCTACTCCTCTTCTAAATTCACCTTTCCTCTCATTTCATTAATGAATCTGGTATACCTCTTTATAGTGTCCAGCACGAAAATAATTCCAGCTATAAATACTATTATTAAGGAGAATACCTCTGCACCTAAAGAGTCTAATTTAATCAAGTAAAGGGATAAGATAAAAGATGTAAGGAAAAATGAGGCAAAGAACACGCTCTTGGGTAAGACATAGTTAAAGAGAAGCACGTAATCATCATCTAATATGACCTTCTTAACTATGTATTTACCGTCATAAGTCTCTTGAACGAGACCAGCGCTCTTTAGTTTGTTCACATGATATCTGGCCGCACTTACCGAGGAAAAACCAAGGTCTTCTTGTATCTGTTTCAAGGTAACACCATTTCTATTCGTCAGTATATAATAATAGACTTTCTTCGTAGATTGTCGTAGATCTAATTGCATATTAACAATTACTACTAATGTTAAATAAACTTTTCCAACGTTCACATTGGAATAGATATATAAAGTATTTCGAATGATCTATTCATTCGTGAATAAAGTATTAGTAGCAACTATTGCAGGCGTATTATTTTCACTAGGTATTGCGTTTGCGGTGATCTATGTAACTACTTACCTAATGATTTCTCCTCACTCTGTTAAGCCTTCCCAAGTACAGACTTATGCGAGAAATATTACCGAGATAAAACCTTACGTATTCAACGTTAACGTTAGCCAACCGAATTTTGAAGTAGAACAAGCTATAATAGGGGATATAAGAAATAATTTAACTTTTGTTCAAGTCCCCTCGTCTATAAAGAACTATACTTCTGAAATTAATTATACTTCTGAAATTAACAATGAAATTGCCACAATAAACACATCATTCGACGTCGCTTCTGTAGAATCCCGGTACCTCACCGTATTTTATGTAGTACCTAATTTTATCGAGGGAAGCCCTAACTCCACTGTACACTTTTATCTTTACCTGAACACGTCTTACTATGACGACCCAGTTTATACAGATTATATTTATGGTATCACTATGAATGTTTCTGTATCCTTCGTGAAAAACACATCCGGTTTTGGGGAATACGAGGTTAACATAATTCTCGGTAACGTAAAGCCTGGAACCGTAATATTCCTGCCAGTATGGGACTATGACGGATATGAGATAGAATATGTAATTATATGGGTTGTCCCCTCCCACTCGCATCACATATAAAGCTCAGCGCATGAATGGCTCCTCATCACTCGGGTGTCCCAGTTTTCTCCTCATCGCTTTTATTCACTCACTGTTCGTTCCCGCTAGCCTACATCACATCTCAGTTAGGAGGACTGAGATCACTCACTTTGTTGTAACTTATTAAATTCTTCCAAGAAGTCATCCACGAATTTTTTCTCACCTAAGACAGTTATATCGTCAACTTTAGGATCGTAATATTTCTCTACAACCCTCATTATTGAAGTTATCGAGTTAGGAAGTATTTCAACTACCTCGCCTCCCTCTAGCCTATCCGTCTCATAAATAGCAAACGACTGATTTCTATATACAACGACTTTAAGGATAGCTATAACCTTTCCGTCCTCTACTTTCTTATAAACATTAACGTTTCCTAGAGGTTCACCTAGCCCATGGCGAATGTATTCGGCATACTTAAGCATAACTTAATTTACCTCAGAGAAGTTTAAATACTGTGGACTATCTCAAGGACTTGTTTGAATTTCTCAAGATAGACACCACATCAGCCAAAGGAAAAGGAGAAGAAGGGGCGAGATTTCTCGTAGATTACATGAAGGAAAACGGTATTGAGGCTGAGTTAATAAGACATAAGTCCAAGAACCCTTACGTTTACGGAGAAATAAACGTTGGCGGCTCAAAAACACTCCTAATTTATAACCACTACGACGTTCAACCAGTAGAGCCGTTAGACAAGTGGAACACAGATCCATTCAATCCCGTTATTAGAGATAACAAAATCTATGCTAGAGGTGTCGGTGACGATAAAGGATCACTGCTCGCAAGGTTACAGGCCATAATAGACCTGATGAAAGAGAATAAACTAAAAATAAACATTAAGTTCTTGTACGAGGGAGAGGAAGAGATCGGAAGCCCTAATATGGAGGATTTCCTAAAAGACTACCACGAGAAGTTTAAGGCTGACTACATACTATGGGAAGGTTCAGGTAGGGCTCCTAACAACGCTCCCCAAATAGTCTTAGGCGTTAAAGGCTTATTATATGTGGAGTTGAGAAAAAAGACTCCTAAAGACCTCCATTCTATGTATGCACCGATCGCGGAGAACCCCGCATGGGATCTAGTCTACGCGCTGAGGTCATTGAGAGACGAGAGCGGAAGAGTTTTAATTCCCCACTTTTACGATAAAGTCAAGAAGTTAACCGAGGAAGAGAAACAGTATTTAAACATAGACGAGCAGTATCTAGAACAAGCAATAGAACAGAAAGTTCAGAAGGGAGGAATGACGAGACTAGTAGAGGAACCGACGTGCAACATAGCGGGGATTTATGGAGGGTATACTGGAGAGGGTTCAAAAACGGTAATACCATCTTACTCCTTCGTGAAGATAGACTTCAGGTTGGTCCCAGATCAAGACCCTGAGGAAGTACTGAAACTGCTGAAAGAGTATTTAGCTCCTTACGGAGTCGAAATCGTAAAGTATGGCTCCGTAAGACCTTACAGAACGTCGATAAACAGTGAGATAGCAAGAGCTTTAATAAACTCAGCTAAGAGAGTCTATAATGTTGAACCCGTCGTGTTACCTAACAGTCCAGGCACTGGACCTATGGAAATGATCAGTAGGCACTTGAACATTAAACAAATAGCTGATGGGGTCGGAGTAGATAACTACGGTTCTAATATCCACTCCTTTAATGAGAACATATTCGTAGACGATTATAAACTGGGAATGATGTGGATGAAAGAGTTATTAGCGGAGTTGGGTCGTTAAATGCTCTGGTTAGTACTTACCACGGGAAAATGTAATCTCGCATGTGACTACTGTGGTGGCTCATTCCCTAAGGAGATTGTACCGTGGGACGTTAAGTACGATATAAATAAGCTTAAGGTAAATATTGAAAGAGATCCGAACGCGACTGTGATATTCTACGGTGGAGAACCATTAATGAACCCTAAGTTTATAATTCAGGTAATGGACACTGTTAGAGCTAAAAGGTGGGGGATACAAACTAACGGGATAGCCGTAAGACTACTCCCTGAAATTTACTGGAAGAGAATGGACGTAGCCCTGCTTTCTATAGATGGAAGGGAAGAAATAACAGACAAGCACAGAGGGAAGGGAATATATAAAGTAGTGGTTAAGAACGCCTCTTATCTCAAAAATTTAGGAGTTGAAACAATCGCTAGGATGGCAGTAACTCAAGATGCTGACATCTATGAAGAAGTGATGCACTTGTTGTCACTAGGGGTTTTTGACAAAGTCCACTGGCAACTGAATGTTATATGGAGCGAGAGGTGGGATTTCGAGAGTTGGGCTTACTCTTCATACTTACCCGGAATAATGAGGTTAGTAGATTATTTCATGAGTGAGTTGAGAAGAGGGAAGATCGTTAAGATCATTCCTTTTTTGGGAGTGATAAGTGCTCATTTCTTTAAGAGATATAGGGGTGTAGCTTGTGGTGCTGGCTATAATAGTGTTTCTATTTCAACTGACGGTAGAGTGCTGTCCTGCCCTATAGCTGTCAGAGAGAAGTGGGCAGAATTAGGAACACTAGACTCCTTTAAGTTACTCGAAGAACCATTACCTAAAGAATGTAGGAACTGTGAATTTAAGGACTATTGTGGAGGGAGGTGTCTCTACACTATTCATGAGCGGTATTGGGGTGAAGAAGGGTTTAAGATAGTTGATGATGTTACGAAGGAATATCTAAGGATAGTTTTGTCCCGCGTTGACGAAATAAAGGAGCTTATAAAGGAAGGAGTAATAAGGTTGGAGGATCTGAGATATGACCCTACAGAGGACTCTACGGAAGTCATACCTTAATATATTCCTTTATCGTTTTTCTTATTGTGAGTGTTTCTACATTCCTAAACGAAATAGCGTCAAAGTGGCAAAAGGCATGGGAGGAAAACAAATTATACGAAGTAGACGCTAAAGAAGGAAAGCCTAAGAAGTTCATAACAGTAGCCTTTCCTTATACTAATAGTCCTTTGCACATAGGTCACGGTAGAACTTACATCACTGGAGACATCTACGCTAGGTACTTGAGAATGAAAGGTTATAACGTACTGTTTCCCTTTGCGTTCCAGTACACTGGTACTCCGATTCTGTCCATAGCTGAAGCGGTGAGAAGGAAAGATGAAGATATCATCTCAACTTTCGTCAAGATATACGGGATACCTGAGAGTGAAGTTGAGAAGTTCTCCGACCCACAGTACTTAGCGGAATACTTTACAAGAGACATGGAAAGAACTGCTAAGACCCTCGGCTTAAGCGTTGACTGGAGAAGGAAATTTACCACAGTAGATCCTTATTTCGAGAAGTTTGTCCAATGGCAGTACAAAAAGCTAATGGAGATGGGATTCTTAAAAAAGGAAAAATCCGCATTAGCCTATTGTCCAAACGACCAATTCCCCGTAGGAATGCACGACACTAGAGGAGACATAGAACCAGAAATAATAGACGTTGACGTAATTTACTTTCCGTCAGAGGAGGGTCTTTTTTTCCCCGCTGCTACATCAAGACCTGAAACTGTTTTCGGAGCGATAGCCTTGTTAATTAACCCAAACACGGAGTACGTAATAAGTGTAGATAAAAAGAGAGGTAGAAAGGTCGTCTTATCTAGAAACGCTTACGAGAAGTTAAAATATCAGATAGAGTTAGAGGTAGAAAGGTCAGTAAAGTCAGACGAATTTCTCACATTCAGAGTGAAGAACCCATTAACCAATAAGGACATGAAAATCATAAAGAGTAAGTACGTTGAGCCGAAGCAAGGTACTGGTATAGTAATGGCGGTTCCGGCACATGAGCCGATTCATTACTTAGCTCTAACCGAACTGGGTGAAAGCTTTGAGATTATACCGGTGATCTATACCGATGATTACGGAGACATACCAGCATCAGAAGTTCTTGCGTTAGCACAGACGACAAATCCTCAGGAGTTAAAGGACTACATAGATACGCTTTATAGAACAGAGTATCATAAAGGTGTAATAAGAGAGGATATACTAGATTACGTTCCCAGTTTCCTCAAGGACGTGGTTAAGGAAAGGGTAGTAAACAAGAGTGTTAGGGAAGCTAGAAAAGCAGTAGTTGAAATATTAAAAAACTTAGACTCACATTTTACAATTTATGAAATAACGAACGGCCCCATATATTGTAGATGCGGATCGGAAATAGTCGTAAAATTAGTTGATGAACAGTGGTTCGTAAACTATTCTAATAGTATTTGGAAGGCATCAACGCTGAAAGCATTGGAAAAAATAAAGTTCGTACCTGAAGACACTAGAAGAGAAATGGAGAGAGTCGTCTTCAATATGCAACCCAGAGCATTTACTAGGTCAAGAGGACTAGGAGTGAGATTACCCTGGGACGATAAGGAAATAATAGATAGTCTCAGTGACTCTACTATTTATACTGCTTTCTATACAATATCTCATAAGATAAGGAATTTAGACTTAAATAAACTAGATGACAAGTTCTGGGACTACGTGATGTTAGGTAGAGGAAGCCAACCAGAGTTAGGAGCTGAAGTAAACGACATAAGGAAAGAGTTCACTTACTGGTATCCAGTAGATTCTAGGCACAGTGGAAGGGATCTGATTCAGAACCATTTAGCGTACTACATTTATCATCATGTCGCCATATTCGGTGAAAACTTACTACCGAAGCAAATAGTCACTAACGGCTTTATCAGAGTGGGAGGAAAGAAGATGAGCAAAAGTTTCGGAAACATATACCCTCTATCAAAAGCAATTAGCGAATACGGTGTTGATACGGTCAGGTTAGCTTTAACTTCTACATCTTCCATAGGTGACGACATTGAGTTCAATGCGTCGATAGCCAAAAGTATAGCAGATCAGCTTAAACATATCCACGACTATATTGCTGCTTTGTTAAAAGCTCCTTCAACCCAAGAAATCAGGAAACCGGATTTGTGGCTTTCATCAATAGTAGCTGATTTCGTGAAGAAAGTAGATGAGTATATAGATAAGTTAGATTTAAGGTCAGCGTACATTATCGTTTACTACACCATGTATGAGACAGTGAAAGATTACGTAGAATTAACTAATGGAATTGTCAATAGGGACATTTTGGTAAGCGTTTTATCCGCATGGATAAGGATGATGGCTCCGTTCACCCCACATATAGCTGAAGAGCTTTGGCATTACTTCAACGATAGTTTTGTAGTCACTCAAAAGTTTCCTGAGCCTTCTGATTTAAAACGTGAAGGAAGTTCGTTATTAGAAATAGAATATTTGAGGTTATTAGTTGATAAAATAAATCAACTATCCGCCAGTATGAATAAGGAACCTGAAAAGCTAGTAATTTATGTAAATAGTGATCAAGAGCTAAAGAAGATATTAAGAAGGGCGATAAGAGCTATACAAGAAAGAAAAACGTTGAGAGACTTCATAAGTGAGGTGGGAGAGGACTCCGTGTCAAAGAAATTATACGAGGTAGCGTCCGAATTACCATATCTAATTAGAGAATTATATCTACAGAACGACCTTGACGAGGAAAAAGTGCTAGTATCAAATCTTAAGTTCATCATGAATAAACTGAACTTGACCGAGATAGTAATATACGATGCTAAGGACCAGTTGAGTCCAGATATTAAAGGAAAGAAAGAGTTAGCGTTACCTTTGAGCCCCGGGATTGTTATAATATAAAGGTGAAAAAGTTTGGATTTTTTACTTTCAACCAAGATCCTAGAGAGGGCTAGACAAGTTATTTTAAATGCTGATAAGGAGATAACCGTTATATCCCCTAACTTCGATTATGATTTTGCGTCCTTATTGTTGGATAGAGCTTCGAGGGGTATTAGTACTACAGTAATAACCAGTAATCCAGATTGGGCAAGCTGGTTTGAAAATAAAAAGAAATCCTACGGAATGGACGAAATAAACGAACTAATGAAGGAAAGAGAGAAGCATAAGCAAGAACAAGTTAGATTAATGAGACTCAGAATTATTACACCAGCTACTTTAACAGCAGTAGGTGTTTCAGCCTTCTTGCTGATTCATAAAGTGCTAAATACCCCCGTTTATGTAGCTGTTCTTCCACTCGTTATATTAATTATCATTTCTGCTCATGCAGTTATGAAGTCCCAAAAGAGAATAGCTGAACTTAACTCCACAATAGCAATACAACAACAAAGCCTCGATCAAAGATTACAAGAGATTAGTAACATTAGGCAAGAGATACAAGAGAACCTTAAGTGCTTTCTTAACCCAGGTGTGTACTTTACATTAGTATACAACGGTGACGAAGGATTTGTGACTTCACTACCCTTGTCTGATGACTCAAAAAATGAAAAAGTCTCGTTTTATGAAAAGGTTAAAAAAGAGGAAGTAGACTACGTAGTAAGGTTATTAAGCAAGTCTTCTTAAAACTCTGAGTATTTCTAATGCGGTGTCTATTTCTACTTGTATGTCACTAAACTTCCTACTTGAGAAATACTCTTCTACCTCTTTCACACTTACGCCCAAGTAAGGTATTGCTCCTCTAAGAGACCTACCCAGAATTGCTGTCCCTTCATAAACACTTCTCAAATAGTCCATGTAAGTCTCTAGCCACTTCCACACTGCAAACCTCGTGTACGGATTTCTTGCAACCAACGGTAATATCCTCGCTGTATCTTGCCGTTTAATTTCACCGGTGAGACCTAAACTTAAAGTGTTTACTACGAGATAAGGCTCTCTGAAGCTCAACATCGCATTTAGTAGTCTAATCTTCTCCTCATCGAATTTTTCACTTCTATACTTCTTCAATAACTCATCATATGCCTCTTCGCCATTTGCTATTGCATACGCAGTAGCTACGGCTTCCTTAATGTTGGGGTCAAGTCTATCATAGCCCTCAAAGGCAACAGCTAAACCTAGAGCGAACTTGTTATCTACGTAAGCATATGTCTTTAGCAAGTTACCGTAAATCCTCCTTGAGTTCTCGTCCTTTTTACTCACCCAATGGGGAGTCTGCAACTCTAAGAACTCGTGTATCAGCGTATATTTAGACGTGTTTACACTCCACAGTCCGAATAGTTCTCCTCTGATCTCATCTACTACTAAGTAGTTATCGTCACTCATTAAACTCCTCACTACATTTTCATATGTCTTATAGTCAACTTTTCCAGCCATTAACATGTTATAATAGTCATCTAACAATCCCCATCTCTCCAGATGGTTGGGGTTCGACTCGAAGAACAAACTCACATCGTCATACATTACACGGTAAAAACCAGTTCTGTCAATGTTTAACTTTAACGATTTCACGTCTTCTCCGATATCAATGGTTGCACTCTGATCCTTCATTAAGAAGGTAGACTTTTTACCGTTAACTTCAAGAGTTATGGGTATTGTGTAAACTCTGGGTGTCCCATTAGTTAGGGCGAACCTCTCTTGCGTAAGCTTAATTCTTTTATCCTCTACTGTAACTTGAATTAACGGGTAACCGTCTTTTGTAATCCAGTCCTTTACTATCTCACTCACAGGTTCTCCAGAGCCTACCTCTAAGCTAGTCCAGAAATCACTACCGGTAGCATTTGAGAACTTATACTTCTGAAGGTAGTACTGTATACCCTTTTGGAAAGCCTCTTTACCAATATAAGCCTCTATCATCCTGAGTATACTTGCCCCCTTTCCGTAACTTATATCATCGAAAATCTGTTCTGCCTCTTCAGGCGTCTCAACATGAGTCTCTATGGGATGAGTCGTGGAGAGGGAGTCCCTGAACATAGCTCCGCTAGTCTCATCCATTAAGAACTCAGCCCAGAAGTCCCAGTTAGGGAATAGTGAATCTACAGCTTTATAGCTCATGAATGTTGCAAAACTCTCGTTCAACCATAAGTCGTCCCACCACTTCATAGTCACTAGGTTCCCGAACCACTGGTGAGCTAGTTCATGAGCAACAACACTGGCAACTCTTCTCTTCTGTGTAAAAGAGGAATTCTCGTCTGCTAATAGTGCTGTTTCTCTGAAAGTTATCGCACCCCAATTTTCCATAGCTCCGAAGGCGAACTCGGGTACTGCTATCAAATGTTCTTTTGGTAACTGATACTTTATCCCAAAATAATTATTGTAGAAGTCAATTGTCCTCTTAGCTACATCGAGTGCAAACTTACCCTTGCTTATCTTACCTGGTACCGTAGCTACTATGATGTCTATATCATCTAGTTTATCTCTTATCTCCTCAAACTTACCTATTCCTAAGTACAGCAAGTAAGTTGACATTCTGGGTGTCTCTTTAAATTCTACAACTTTCTTACCGTTCTCCGCGTCATATATCTTCTCAACGGGCATGTTTGATATAACGTCTAGGTCTTTGTCAACTTTCACAGAAATCTTAAAATTCGCTTTATATGCTGGGTGATCTACACAAGGTATAAACTCTCTAGCGTGACTCGATTCAAACTGAGTCGATATTATGTAATTGCCATCATAAGGGGCTTTGTATATGCCAACGAGACCCCTCTCCTTTACCTTCCCTTCAAACTCTACCTCAACTACATCTTCCACATCATGTGTGTCAATTAAGACCTTATCCTTTTCATGAGTAAAAGAGACATTTTTTCCGTCAACCCTGACAGATTTTATCGTTAAACCTACAGCATCGAGCTGGAGCTTTTCTCCTTGAGCTAACTTGCAGTAAATCTTCTCGTTACCCTTATAAGTTAGCTCTTTAAAGTTAAAATCTAAAAATACTTCGTACTTATCTATCTCCATAAAGCACACTTGTATATAAATACCTAAAAATCTATCTTCACTCATGTTAGTCCGAATAAAAGTAGGTGGCGAATTGGTTGAGGTAAATACTAGTTCGAAGAGAAGCTACATATCTTTACATGGTGAAAGTAAGTATTACGCTGGAAGGCTCACATACTATTTACTAAAGACAATTAACAACATACCTAGACTTTACGGTTATATAAAAGGAGATCCGATAAACGGGTGGAGAGAAACATTCGAAAGGACGTTTTTGAATTTAATTACATCAGATCTAGACGTTGCTAAGAACTGGTTTAAGGCGTTTTATGAAGTTGAGTTAACCCCACTCAGTATAAAGGGGGAAGTTAACGAAGGTGGTGTAGCAGCTAAGGTAGAGCTTAAGGAAGTCCCTCAACTGAAAGAGCAAGGTATAAGGGGCACATTTGAAGTAGACTCCTTTTACTTTTCTAAGATAGAGAAAGTGAAGCCTTCGATAATACCCGCTGGAAGAGTAGGGTACTTGTCGGCTTTCAGTAAGTTCCTTGTTATTCAATACGAAAAGGCCCCCGGGATCCCAAAGGCTTTCGGTATTGCTGCGGAGTTCATAAATTCCATGATACTTCCTCAAGGTTTCAGTGACGAAATTAACGGTCACAAGATCTACGTAAACCAAGAGGAGAACGCGGTATATATGGATAAGACTCCATTACAGAACGCTCCTCCAAATGTCTTGTCAATTTTAGCCTTAAGGACATTTTTGAGAAGAGCTACTGAGAACGAACTGATAATCGTGGAAGACCCTGAGATTCATCTTGACGAGAGCGAAATTAACGAGGTTAAAGAGCTCTTAGAAAAAACGAGAGCTAGAGTAGTACTTGTGACTTCTAATAAAATAATTTAATTCAGGCTATCGACCCCTCTTCATCTTTCCGTTTATGTCGACCTCATCACATTGTCCCCCACCCGGCTGAGGATCTTCATTGTCCGTCAGAATCTCAGATCCTGGTGGAGGGTGGGGTAATTTTAATTATTTCCTTCAAGTTAATAACGATAGTGTCGCAAGCAAAAAAGTTTCTCGAAATCCAAGATCTAATATTAGCAAGGACTGCTATGGAAAAAGTCTCACTTCATCTCTCTAACAGAAAAGAAGCAGTGTTCCCTTGGGTTGAGAGGGAATTGAAGGAGTTTATCAGAAAATATTCAAACCACAAGGAGCTGTCCACCTATGCAATCAGTATCAAAGATGCGATAGAAAAAAAGGACACTGAAGCATTAAGGAAAAGTGTTAATGAGGCTAAGGAGAAATTGAGTAAGATCATTGAAGACGCGTATAAGTCTCTCTCACAAGGGCAGTAAATCAACATAAATATTTTAAATTGTAGTGTATAATATTGTGGATTTACAAGAGATCGCTGAACAAGTTAGAAACTGTAGAAAGTGCGACTTATGGAAGACTAGGAAGAATGCTGTACCAGGAGAGGGAAATCCACACGCCGAAATAATGTTCGTAGGTGAAGCCCCAGGTGAAAATGAGGATATTGAAGGTAAGCCCTTCGTTGGTGCAGCTGGTAAATTGCTGACTAAATTAATCACAGAAGTTTTGGGATTAAAGAGAGAAGACGTTTTCATTACAAACGTAGTAAAATGTAGACCTCCTCAGAACAGAGATCCTACAGAAGAGGAAATAACTGCTTGCAGTCCTTATCTAAGAATGCAATTCGATATTATAAAACCTAAACTGATCGTTACTTTAGGGAGACATTCTACTTCTTATCTGTTCTCTCTCATGGGTAAGTCTTTCAGCTCCATAACTAGAGTTAGAGGTAAAGAATTCGAGTGGAAAAAAGATGATAATACTGTAGTCAAGGTTTTCCCTACATATCACCCTGCCGCTGCCCTTTACAATCCCAACTTGAGGAAGACTCTTGAGGATGACTTCAGAAAGATTAAGAGTATTCTGACTACCACAACAAGCTCAAAAAGGGTTACACTGGAATATTTCATGGGTGGAGAAAATAGACCTAGGGATAAAGGGGAAGAAAGTAATAGTCACGGCGTCCAGTAAAGGTATAGGTTTTGCTATTGCAAAGAGGTTTTTAGAGGAGGGGGCAGAAGTAATCATCTCCTCGCACGATGAGTACAATCTGATCAAAGCTTATGAAAAACTGAAACCATTAGGCAAAATAGATTATATTAAGGCTGACCTCACAAAAGCAGAGGACGTAGAGAAATTGATCGACGAGGGCTATAAGAGACTGTCCGGCTTAGACGTTTTGGCTTACGTTACTGGAAGTCCAAGACCTGGAAACCTAATTGAATTAGGAAATGAAGACTGGCTCAACGCGTTCAATCTACTTCTCATGAGTGCTGTAGTTGCTGTTAGAGAGGCAGGAAAAAGAATGAAAGAAGGAGGTCGTATAATACTATCAACCTCGATGACGTTAAAACAACCTATTGATAACTTAGACTTGTCCAACGTAGTTAGATTATCTTTAGCCGGTCTTATCAGGGTCGCGTCAAGAGAATTAGGGCCTAAAGGAATCACAGTTAACGGCATAATGCCAGGTTGGACTTTAACAGACCGCGTAGACCAACTAGTCAAGGACAGAGCTAGGAGAGAGGGGAGGAGTGAACAAGATGTACTAAATGACATCGTTAAAGACGTACCGTTAAAGCGTATTGGAAAGCCTGAGGAAGTGGCAAACGTAGTCCTATTCCTTGCGTCCAAACTAGCTACTTATGTTAACGGTGCCCTTATACCCGTCGACGGAGGAATTCTAAGGTGTATCCTTTAAAATCCTTAGCACTAATAATACTCTCTTTTTTCTCTTTATAGGAAACATCCTAAAATTTAGCGTTTAACGATTATATGTATGCCTTCAAATTAGATAGTAGTGTGGTTTAGGTATGAAAGTTATCGACTTTTACGTCAACAACTTTCGAAGTCTTTCCTCAGTAAGACTTGAGGGATTAGGAGGATTAAACGTAATAGTAGGTTACAACGGATATGGTAAGACTAACTTGTTGACAGCTTTATATCTATTCATAAAGAACATGGGGGCAGGATTGGAAAAGAGAAGTGTTGAGGATAGAGAAGGAGAGTATTTACTTCTTTGGAAAGATTACGACGTCTCAAAGCCTATCATCATAGGTGGAGTAGTGGAGTTTAGCGAAGATGAAACAGCAATGGCTATAGGAAAACCAATGAGGATGAGAGTAGAAGTCTCCAATAAGATCAAGTATAATAACAAATACGTTGAGTGGACTTTAGACACCTTAAACGTAAATAACTCTCCTCCGACCAGCGATAATTTGGAGACAGTTAGAAATTTGTTCGCATTTGTCTCCCAACGCGTCGAATATGTGCCAATTTTTGATCAGGCTTACTTTGATTCTGTGATAAAGAAAATGATAGAGATGAACAGAAGTCCAATAAACATGAAGAGAAAGTGGTACGACTTCATCAATCTAATTAGTGATACAATCCCCGAGATTAAAGGAGTGGAGTTTTGGGACAGTAATAAGTTAGTTTTAAACATCCAGAACCTGCCGATTTATATAGATTTAGCTGCTAGTGGTTTCCAAAGAGTAGTCTTAATGCTTTTTATACTTTGGTTAAGCGGAAGTAAAATCTTACTATTGGAAGAGCCAGAAGTGAATATGTATCCTACATTACAGTCCAGAATCATGAAGCTGATTAAGGAGTGGACGAACAAAAACGTGTTTCAAGTGTTTATCACAACTCATTCACCTTATGTTGTTAGCGCGAATGTAGACTCCTACATTATAATGAGAAAAAATAACGGAGTGTCAACAGCAATAATGGTAAGACCTGATGAACAATTAAAGTCTGTATTAGGCATTTTAAGAGCTAGTATGAGTGACCTATTGTTTAGCAAGTTCGTCATATTAACGAGTGAGCTTGCCGAGCCCTCAGTAATTCTGAACTGGCTTAAAAGAATCGGGATATCTAACGACGAGTTAGGAATAACCGTTTACAAAGTAACTAACGATATAGAGTTACACTTGTGGACTAGGCTCAAAGACTTGTTAGGTCTGAATGTTATCTTCTTAGGTTTGTGTGATCGCGTAGATCCATCGTTAAAAGATTACTGTGTGCCTCTAGGGAAGGAAGTTGAAAACTATTACACTAAATCCAGACTAATAGAGGTGATAAGAAAGTTCGGAATAAATCCTGACGATAAGGAGCTTAGGGATCTAACTAAAGGTGATACATACAGTTGGCTAGTCAGTATATTCAAGAAGAGGGGGTTCGATTACGATAAATTCAGAAACAGTATAGGGGAGCTAGTTACAATGAATGATGGTATTGATATGCCTAAGGAATTGGAAATTTTAGCAAATAAGATTAAATCTTTTGAAACCTAAAATATACCCTGTGATAAGTCAACAGTTACTATTAGCAATAGGACTTTCCTTCGTATTCTTAGGCATATTGACAATTATAGTGGGTATTCTAGTTGAAATTCTCAGGGGGACTAATAAGAGAAAAGAACATCGCCAAGAGGAGAAAAGTAAAACCGAATACGGTGGAGTCATATTCATAGGCCCCATACCTATAGTTTTCGGTAGTAATAAAGACATGGCTAAACTAGCGCTTATTATAGGAGTTATAATGTTCGTATTCATAGTTTTGATCATCATACTAAGCACGATTATGTAAGGCTTAAGATTTCTTCTTCTCCAGTAATCCTTTTTCTCCCTTTATACCCCTCCTCAGCATAGTGCCAATACATTATATCTTTCTCACCCATTTTCCAACACAAATAAGCAGGTCTGTTATTTATCACAGCCGGAAAGTCGACCAAACCTATGTCAGGGTCTCTCAGTATTATACCCTTCTCTGTGATCTCTTTTACAATCCTGTCAATTTGTATCGTGTATTGTAAAATTGCGGACTTATCACCTTTCATCAGGCTCTCCTCTGCCATGTATTTGACTCTCTTAATCTCAGTAAGCTTCTGCCTGAGCCACGGTAATAGGTCACGAGCACTTTTAAGATCGAAATAAGGGTACTCCACAAATATAGTTTCTCATCATCATTTATATTTACTTGTTAGTACCCGAAGAGGATCTACCGATGATTTATAAATTGGTTATCCGATCATAAGTATTTACATTATCCCAGAAAGACGTAATGTAATTCCACATAATATAACAAAATCCATAGACAAATGCCTATTACACACTCTGGCTTAGGTTAATAAAGCTATACGAGTAGAATGTAGTAGTGATTGTGATATGATTTATAGGTATATAGATTTAGATGAGTATTTAACCTTAGTAGCATTAGGATATTATTAATGAGACTAGCGGAGCAGTTTATAAAGGACGCTTTATTTTTATCGCTTAAAATGATAAATGAAAACGACCCTTCTTTGGCAGGGAAAATTTGGGAAAATGTAATAAAGGCAATAGTAGCCTTTGCTCAAGAGAAAAGCGGCAAAGACGTTTTAGCACTTGCCCTAGGTATGGCAAGTATAAACGTCGAGGGATTCCGGTCAAATAACTATAAAAGTATAGTAAAGGAGACGTTAAAAGTAGCTGACAAGATAGGCATTCAAGATGAAGAAGTTAAGAAACTATACCAAGAGGTTAAGGATAATTTAGAAGAATCGGAATATTGAAAATCCTTTTTGCTTCTGACTTCCTTATATAAAACATATTAGTCAGATCTGGGTAATACAGATCTGACTGGGGTGTAGGCCGTGACGCTTTTTGGGCTTAAAGCCCGGTGGGGAGCTTGGCCGCCTCCAACTCGGACCGGAAGTTGGGCAAAAAGCCCGAATAAAACATAAGGGTGAGTGTAAGTGGAGGCCCCCAGTTCAGGAACAGACGTATCAAAAGATAAATTAATTGTACTATAATAAGCAGTTTAACGCTAGTGAGTAAAGCAGGTTTCATGGCGTAAGTAGTGTGGACTATGCTCAATTTTTAAGGAAAGTTTTTATACCGGAAGCTCCCCGCCCTGGAAGGGTCGAGGGTTCCCTTCCAGAGGGCTCATCGTTCCCACCATCGATTCGGGATTACATCTCTCATCTGGTGAGCAGTCGAGTGGCTCAGAGGACCACTCCCATTTGAAAGGGGGGACTTTCATCGCTAAGCTCTAGTCCCTTGAAGGAAAAGGAAGATAACTGTTGCTCCTCCCACAGTCCCATTGAGCCCTCAATCGAGCTGGGGAAGAGCGTCATTAGTGTCACTAAAAGATTTTTGAAAAAAGAGATATTTAAATATAAGGGGGCTATCCATCCCCTCTGGCGAGGCTTTCCGCCCCCTTAACCCCTTTCTTTGTAAATATTTACGTAGAAATAAGTTGGGAGCTTGACGTTTTACTAATCATAGTTAGTGCATTGTTGTGGAAAATTGACAGAGCATGAAAGAAGGTAACCTTTTTTATATCTTTTCCTATGTTACTTTTACACTAAAAAAGAGATAATTTGTAGACTGTAAAATTGTACTATAAAATAAGATTTTTAAATTGTGGCAAATTTTTAATTACGTCCAGCGGGGGGATTGAGTGCTCATTAGAGCCCTATGAAATCCCCTTGTCCCCATTTCGTTCAGTAAACTTTTTTGCTTATACGTAATGAATTCTCAAGTGAACGAAATAATAGATTTCCTCATAAGGAGAAGAAGTATAAGAAAGTTTCAGAATAAACCAGTAGACATGAATTTGATTAAAGAATTAATAAGTGTCGCAAACCACTCCCCTAATTCCAACAATAGAGAACCATGGAAGTTCATAATTATTACGGATGAATCGATTAAGAAGGAACTCTCAACACTACATAAAGGAGCTTCTCACATTGCATATGCCCCAATAGGTATTGCCGTAGTAGCAGAACCTGATATAAGCCCAGAGACGTGGATGATAGATACCGCAAACGCTACACTGTATTTTGTCTTAGCTGCTTACTCAGTAGGATTGGGAGTAGGATGGATAGCTGCTTATGAAAATAGGAAAGCTAAGGAGCTCTTAGGGATTCCAGAGGGAAAAATATTAATGACTCTTCTCTCCGTAGGATATCCTGATCCAGGGTACCAACCCAAGCCTAAGGAGGTTAAGAAACCTGAAGATGTAATGTTCACAAACAAATGGGGATTAAAAGTACTTTGATATGAACTCTTCGTAATACTTCACTGCTTTCCTTAAATTTTCCACTTCGTTCTCGTGCTTAGATAATTCAACGTAAGCCCTAGCTAAGAAGAGCGTCTCATTAGCTTTCTCAGCATACAATATTGCCTTTATAAGAAAGTCTATTAAATTAGTCCTTTTATAAAGCTCGTTCAATAGCCTGACTTTATCGCTGTCGGTTCCTTCACCGTACTCCTCTAATTTCTGAAGTGCCTCATATAACAACTCTTTATTGTAAAAGGAAAGCTTGTATAGAGCCCTTGCCTCTCCTTTTACGTCTTTTAACTCCCTAAATAACACCAATGCCTTTTCGAGATCCTCTTCTGCTTCTGAAGAGAGGAGTGCTTCCGCTAATAACCTCTTGTTGCCCAAAAGTTGGGCTAACTCAATTGCTTTCTTCAAATACTCCCTTCTGCCGTTCCTAGCCAGATAGATGTAAGAGACTATTAGGTCTTCTGTAGGCTCATCAAAGTTCTCTAGAATAGCCCTTGCTTCGTCCACATGTTTAATGTCACCCATTGCAAGGCAGACCTTAGCCAAGAGCCTTTGAGAGTGAACTTTCATTACATTTTTTGTAACCGACAGTTCCTTCAGTATTTCATATGCTGACGTTAAGTCTTTCTTTTTAAAGAGACATATGGCTAAATTAAATTTAATTATAGCTAAATCCTCTTCGTTCTTTGTTTTTCTTAGTGCTTTTCTGAAAACTTCTTCGGCATCCTGATACCTCTCTAATTCGGTATAAATAAGTCCTAATTGGTTCAGTGACGCAACACTGTCATCCCCTTGTAAAAGCTTTACTGCTTCATCTAAAAGACTCTTATCTTTTTTCCTCTTGTACTCTTCATAAAGGACTTTAGCCTTCTCTAGTCTATTTCTGTCTCCCATATATATTTATAATATTCTTCAGAGGTTTTATTCCAATCGTACTTTAAAGAGGACTTATAGCTTAGCTTTGACAAATATCTCATAGAGTTCTCGTCTTCTATCAAGTAGCTAATAGCTTCTGCTGCCTTGTTATAGTCCTTATAGTTTACTAAGAAGCCGTTAACACCTTCCCTTATAATCTCAGGCATAGCGCCTGTGGAATAAGCTACTGCTGGGGTACCGCAAGAATTAGCCTCAACTATTGTCATTCCCCATCCCTCGATAAAAGAGGTCGAAAGCACTACCCACGCTTTTTGGTAAAGCTCTATCTTCTTTTTTTCGTCTACTTTTCCGAGAAAGAATATGTTCTTCTCACCGGCTATAGCATCTTTAATCTCTTTCTCCATTTCGCCGGAACCTACCATAATAAGAACAGCCTTTCTATTGTTCAGTTTCTTGAAGATCTTTATAGCATCTAACGGGTTCTTGTACTTCTTTAACCTACCTATCCATAAGATGAGTGGGTATTCGGACTTCTCACCAGGTGTAAATTTTTCATGATCTATACCGTTGTAAATAACCTTAATTACGTTCTCATCAATTCCGAACCTTTTTACTAACTCCTCCTTAGTAGTGTTAGAAACAGAAATAAGTCTAGGGTAGTTCTTTACTCTTTTCTCAAGAAACTTTACAACACGTGATAAGAACGGGTTAAGTTCGAAGTCAACGACATCCTGATGGACGTGATGAATCAAACCTACACTATTCCTATTAACCCTATAAGAAAAAAATGGTATTGCGTGAGCAACACTATCTATGACTACATCGTATTTCTTAACTTCCTTTAACGAGTAATAATGCAAAGTAAGGGAATTCCCTTTCCTAATCAACTTTATCCCATCTATCTCTTCCTCTGCTATACCCTTATTCTCACTCATCCAGTATACTTCTACACCCTTTTTAACAAGCCTTTTCCCTACCTCATATATTACTTGCTCCGCACCTCCAGCTTGAGGGTGAAAAACATCTCTGTGATTAACGAAAAGTAATTTCAAGTCGGAATTACCTACTACTGAAATACGTATAAAACTATTTATAATGTTGTTACGTTTTAATTCCAGCGATATTACACTAAGTTATTATTTAGAGAATTAGTCATTATAGACTGGCTTTTGTAAAAGTCCGTTCATTAGAAACGAATTTATATTTGGAAACTAATAGTTCTATCCCGAACAAACATGAAGAGTAAATGGATTGCTCTGTCCAACACCAGCATTGCAATATTCATAGCTTTTGCAAATTACAACATGATAATTATCGCCTTGCCCCAAATATTCAACAGTCTAAGGTTTAATCCAACAGCTCCTGATGCACTAGGTTACTTAATTTGGCTAATTTTAGGATACATGATAGTTACGTCTTCTTTAGTAGTCACATTCGGCAGAATATCAGACCTCAAAGGCAGAGCAAAGTTATACTCCTTTGGATTTCTGATTTTTGCAATATCTTCAGGTATCTTATCTACGGTAAACGGCTATGGTGACAGTGCAGTTCTCGAAATGATAATTTTAAGACTTTTCCAAGGTGTAGGCGGAGGATTATTGATGGTAAACAGTGCAGCAATCCTTACTGACTATTTCCCGAAGAACGAATTGGGCAAGGCTCTCGGTCTGAATCAAGTGTCGGGACTGGTCGGTGGAGTCGCGGGGTTAATTATAGGCGGTGTTCTTTCTGTGATAAACTGGAGATACATATTCCTTTTGGACTTCGTAGTTGGGATCATAGGAACTCTTTGGAGTTTCAAGTCCTTGAGAGATGTTCAGAAGCCGATTAAACAACCGTTAGACATAATCGGCAATGTCCTATTCGCACTTGGAATAACTCTACTCTTGATCTCAGTTACTTACGGTCTTTTACCTTACGGTAACCAACAACTGGGTTGGGGAAATCCCTTTGTAATCACGGGTTTAACTATCTCCTTCTTGGCAATAGGTATCTTCGTGTTCGTGGAAAGCAAGGTTAAGAACCCTATGTTCGACTTATCCTTGTTTAAAGTCAGGGATTTCTCTATAGCTAACTTCACTAATTTTATCGCCTCTATGGCGAGACAAGGAATACTTCTAATGATGCTCGTCTTATTACAAGGAATCTGGTTACCGCTTCACGGAGTGCCTTATTCCCAGACACCTTTCTGGGCGGGGCTTTACTTAATACCTAACATGCTCGGATTTGCAGCGTTAGGACCGATAAGCGGTATCCTCTCGGACAGATACGGGTCAAAAGTATTCACTTCGTTGGGCCTCTTCGTAAGCGCATTAGGGTTCTTCCTACTCTCCTTATTGCCGTATGATTTCCAGCTCTGGCAGTTCTTCGCAATATCTTTCCTTATGGGGGCAGGGATGGGATTGTTCTCTTCACCGAACATGGCTGATATAATGGCTTCAGTACCGGTACAAAAAAGGGGAGCTGCTTCAGGTATGAGGGCTTCGCTGCAGAACACGGCATCGGCTATAAGTGTGGTCCTTTATTTTAGTGTAGTAATTACCGGTATGGCTGTCACACTAAACTCATCAATAGAATCTGCTTTGTCCTCATACGGTATTCATTTAAATGTAAACTTACCTGCTGCAGTTGCTATATTCTCCGCTTTATTAGGCTATGATCCCCTTTCTAGCCTGACTTCTTCGCTACCCACGTCTGTAGCTTCACATATAGATACGCCAGCCTTCTTCGTTACAGCAATAGCCCCTTCTTTCATGTCCGGATTTAGGTTAATGCTAAATATATCAGCTGCGTTATTAGTATTGTCTGGAATATTATCACTAGCAAGAAAAGGTGTTAGGGTTGGAGAAATGGGAAATCGTGTTGAAAGGACACAAAAAGCTGAAAAAGCTCCTGCAGATTGAGGCTGAAAAACTCGGGCTTACGTATACTGAAGTCCAGGTCTTATATCACCTCACTCAGGGAGAGAAGAACGTAACTTCCTTGGCTAAACTGGTAGACGTAAACAAGTCCACTATGGTGGAAGTACTTGACAAACTGGACAGATTGGGTTATATAAGTAGGGAGAGAGACGCAGAGGACAGAAGAGTTGTAAGAGTTAAGATCACAGAAAGTGGCGAGAAAATTCTTGAACAAGTTAGAGCGAGATACAAGGATTTGATTAACTCACTACTTGAAAAAGTAAAAGACAACGATAAGGTAGTAGAGTTCTTTAAAGTCGTCATGGAAGAAGAGTGTATAAGAAGACCTCAAGTAAATGTAAAGGGAGAATCGGAGTAGGAAATTTAGTTGATCTTTTACTAAAAAATTGCTCACTATTTTGTATAGGTTCTCGTTATAGTGACAATAAAATTATTAATGCTATTAACGTCAGGACCATGTAAAGTATATACCATTGTATTGAACTATTGACGAAACTTCTTCCAAACACTTTTCCCATTTTTCTAAGATTTCTTCCTAACCTCAGTATTAGTGTCCAAAATATATCAGTAGAGTCTGTGTTTACGTAAACGCTCTCGTGCTTCAGAATCTTTCTCAGCATTAATCTCACGTTATTAGATAGCGCAAAAGCGGTGTAGTCCTCTTGGTCTCTTACACCGTTATTCCAAACGTTCACTCTCCTCACTTTAGGTTTTCCAAATACAACATAAGTTATTCCCGATAAAACTACTATTAATATGAATACGTATAAGGGCGATATACCTCCGAAAACTCTCCCTTGATATTGGGTTACTATTAGACAAAACATGCCTAGAGAAGTCAAAGAGGTCTCATAAGGGTAAATAAGATGAGGCATTATAATTCCGAGCAGTAAAACCATTAACCCCGGAACGAATATTAACGAACTGAATCTTTTCTCACACTTTCCGTTATTCCAGATTATCCTCTTGGAGGGCAGTTTTACCACATTCCACTCTGCTTTACTATCATAGGAGGTTGAGTTATGTGAGGTATGCTGTGCCATTGAGTGGTGTTTACGCTATTGATGAGACTAAGGTGAGGCTTGTGAGGGGGAGGTATTACTACGTGTGGATCGTTAGGGATGTAAAAACTAAGGGTACCTTTCTTCATTTACTAGCGTTAGGAGCGGGGTACGTGTCTTGGTAGTTCTTGTGGACATGAAGGGTTGAGGAAATAGCAATGAGGGTGTTTAGGAGAAGAATTGATAAGGTAATTTACTTGCACGATGGGGCAACAGCATACAACGCCTTCTCATGGTTAAACGTAGAACACGAGAAGTTCAACGAGAGGGATTACGCAGAACAAGGGTTCAGAAGCTTAAACACTTGTATCAATGGACTTCCACTTCCCTTGGAATACTAACAATCACAATAACTAGGTGGTTATCAACATTCTTCCTAGTATATCCTTTACACCCCAACGTACTTGTTAGATAAGGGGGTGATAATAAATGTAAATATTTCAAATGAATGAAATTGTTGTCCACACTCCGAAATTATCAAGTAATCTACAGATTGGACAACCATTTTGTTTTAATCCTTCATAAAATGATAGTAATAGTACCCTCACATGTCATTTTTACTCTCCCTTCTTTACATATTTAGAAAACATTTTCTCAAATTCTTTATATAATTCGCTCGCTGGTTCTTTATCCTCTAATTTGCATGATGCTATTAGTCCAGACAGTCTTATTGTCTCTATTTTAGCCTCTTCTAGTAATTGAGATAACTCAAATATTAATGAGGCTTCTTTAGATGACAATTCCAGCAGTTCTTTCAGTAATTCTGTGCATTCTTCTTCATACAAGTTATGGCTATCTGTTGGAGTTCGTAAATCTTTTCCAAATCTTCCTTCGTTTCTTCTATTTTCCTTCTCAGTTCTTCTATTTTCTTTTTCGTTTCTTCTATTTGTTTCTTTATTTCTTCTTCTTTTGAACATGGAATAGTCTTACCCCATATCATATTGTAATTATTAATGAAATTATTATTAATACAATTATAATATATACAATATACCATGAGATTGAACTATTTATTAAAGCACGTCCGAATTTTTCTCCAAAGTTTCTAGCTTCTCTGGAAAATTTATAAATATATTCCCAGAATATGTCAATCCCATAACTAGGGAGATATCCGCTTTCCTCTGGTTTTAGAATCTTCCTTAACATAAGCCTTATATTATTGGACATGGCGAATGCAGTATATTCCTCTTGATCGTTAACACCATTATTCCAAATCTTAACTCTTCTTATTTTAGGCTTTCCAAAAACTAGATAAGTTACTATAGAAAACATACTTATAAGAAGGGTAATGTATAAGGGGGATATTGCACCAAAGATTTTGTTACTGTATTCATTTACAATAAGCAAATTACCTAGAATTCCTAATTGAGGTAATGAAGTTTTATAGGGATATAGTAGATAGGGCAAAATATTGCCAAAAACCAATATTAACGTTCCAGAAATTAATACTGGTATTACTAGCAATTTATCTATTTTCTTACGATCAACTCTAAAGAGTGATAAGTATGTAATATATCTGACTAATAAAGCTGTGGCAAAACCGTCTCCCATTGCCATTATAGACCCGATAACAATAAATATAACAGAAATTAAACTATGTAATATATACGAAATTATGAATAAGTTTTCTAGGGTTAACCACGCTGCTATTCCTCCTAAATTCGGTAAAAGACCAGACATTGAGGATGTTAAGAGAACTAATCCTAAAACATAATACTTATCTCTTACTTTTTTAGAGAATGATATGGCTTGTGCTTCCTCTACTCCAGTACTCATGAATAATCCACCTTTGGCTATCGAATGTGCAAATGAGTATATTATAATAGTATAAAATGCTATATTCTCTGTAGAAGTAATTCCTAGTTGTTTTGCAAACATAAAGAGACCTATTGAAACTAACATTGCACCATTATTTTCTATTGTACTAAATGCTAATATCCCCTTTGTGTTCTCATTTACATAAGCGTATAATGACCCAAAGAATACGCTGAATGCACCTATGATAGATACAAGTAATGAAAACGCTATAGGTATGTTTTGAGTTAAATCGGACATTTTCAGAATACCATATATTCCCATTAACGTCATGGTAGAGCTTAATACTGAAGAGAGGTTGGAGGGTGCCGTGCCATGAGCTATCGGCAACCACTCTGATACCATAAATGGTGTTATTCCCATTTTTGTTAAGAATCCAAATGTGGCTAAAATTAACGGTAATGGGGATATTAGCTGAGTAAACGATATAGTATTAGTATCGACTGAAGCTATTATAAAAGAAGCAAGCAGTAAAGCTGTACTCAGCTCTCCAAAAGCCATGAATATATATGCTGGTCTAAATTCCTTTCTTGTGAGTCCAATTGCAACATAAGCTGGAATTGACATTATCTCCCATCCTGATAAAAATTCAATATAGTTACTAGATTCTAATATTATCACAATTCCTAAAATTGTTACACCATATAAGGGAGATAGCCAACTTCCATAATTGTCATATTTTATAGAAAATATAGATGTTAAAATCCAAACTATTGTTGATATAGTAATAAATAGTGTATTTAACTCATAAGGGTATTTGTACAAAGAAAATATCAGAAGATATAGGGAAGCCAATATTATTGATAGATAACCTAACTTTCTATTTAAAATTGATATTACAGGAGATATCAAAAATGGGGCTATTAAATATATTATGTTCATTTTTTCCCACCTTTCACCTTTATTAAGGCATCTAGTATTGTGTAAGGATTAGGCGGACAACCTGGAATTAAGACTTGTGCTTCTAATGGTATAGCTTCTCCTAGAATTCCTCCAGATATGGCACACGTTCCTAATAACACTACTAGCTTTGGTTCTGGCATAGCGTTATATGCTTCTTTTATTACTTCTTTCATTTTCTCTGTTAGAGTGCCCATTGCTATAATAGCGTCTGCATGTCTCGGTGTATTAGTAAAGAATATTCTAAATCTAGTCATATCATATTGCGGTGACGAAATTAATTTTAGTTCCATATTACATCCTCCACAAGAACCAGCGTCAATGGGATAAATAAAAAATGATTTCTTGAATAGTTTTTGTGTACCTTTTATAATTGAGATTTCGTAATTTAAGTTTGGTTTATAGTTAGGATAACATCTCCTGCAGAATATGCACCGTTCAGCTATCCATTTTCCATTTTCTATTGCTTTGGTTGGGCAATTAGCTACTCCTTTCCCTTCTATTTTAGTGCTCCATTCAGCAATATCCTTAGGAGTCTTTTCTGTAAGAATCCCTTTTCTTACTCCCCGTAAAAACCACCAGTTTTTCATTCTAAATTCACCCCTATTTCACTTATCCAAATTCCAAAACTTTCCCAATTAAATTGAAAATCTGTAAAAATCGTCCCTTTTACACTTTTCATAAAAGATTTAAGGTTAACATAGGATGGTGATAGAAGCTGGGCAGATGTTACTCTTCCCTCCTTAATTTTTACGTAATATGCTAAATCACCTGAAGGGCTTTCAACTCTGGCTAATCCCTCTTCTTCATCGTTTATTGCTTTATATTCTTTTGTACTAGTATTGTCTTTTATAATATCAGTTAGTTCCATTAACATTTTTGAAGACTCTATAATTTCATAACCTCTAACTAGAAATCTTCCAAAGGCATCTGCATCTTCTGCTCTAACTATTTTAAACCCAATTTCTTTATATGGAAGTATATTTAACTCTAACCTTGCGTCATATCCTAATCCCGCAGCCCTAGCTGCTGGGCCTATGCTATCACTATCTCTTAATATACCATTTTGTTGCAATCTATCGATAAATATTCTACTTTCCAGGAGTCCTTCAAATATTAATCTAAACTCCTTAACTATGTCTAATATCTTAAATAATTTTTCAAAATTACAATTTACTTTATTAATATAGTTAGCTCCAAAGAAATATCTATGCCCACATAGCTTTCCTATTAATCTATTAGTTTCCTCTATTAAATAAAGTAAGTGAAATGTGGGAACATTCAAGGACGCAGTTTCTGTTAGTCTAGCAATGACAAATAAATGGTTTCTTATTCTCTCTAGTTCAAGTAAAGCTATTCTTTTCAATTGGGTTTGATAATCTTGCTCTATATCCATTGCGTCTTCTAAGGCAAGCAAGAACGCTATTGTGTGTGAGACGCTAAATGGAGCGTTTATTCTCTCTATTTTAAGTAGTGCATCTTCCCACGATAATCCAGTAACTTTTATTTTCCTAATTTTATAGGGGATGCTGTTTATATTTAGTATTCTTTCGCCATCTGTAGTTATATCAAATTTAATCGATTCTAATAACCCTCCAGCTGAAGGACCATATACGAATTTGAATGTCCCATAATTTTTAACATCTGGGCTTATGTTTATCTCTTCACAAGTCTCTTCCGTAATGACTTTATCATAAAGGCAATAATTTCCTATTTTCCCTATTTTTCTTCCCTCTCCCTTATCAGACCATTTATAATATTTCATTCTATAACACCCAATATAATTAAAATTATTCCTATTCCTAATGAAATAATTGATGAAATGAGGGAGACAAGCGACATTAATTGTGGTTCCTTGAGTGATCTATTATATTTTGGTTTAGAGAAAATCATCCTGCTTACGTTATAATTTATAGAAATGAAAATTAATGCTAAGAATATTATAATAAATGAAAATTCTATTATGTATCCGGATTGAAATAGAGTTTTCAGTATTAAAAACTCTCCTATAAATGTCCCAAATGGAGGTGCCCCAGTAACAGCCATTGACGATAAAAGCAGTGAGCTAGAAGTTATTTTCATTTTATATAATCCATTTATCTCGTCTATTTTCTTTTCATTAAACGTTTTAATTATTACGCCAGAGGAGTAAAAAGCAGCCGCTTTACCAAATGCATGTGCTAATAGGAGTATTATAGCCCCGAATACTTGGCCTGTTACTAACCCTATCAGTGCTAAGTTCATATTTTCTATAGTAGAATACGCGAACATTCTTTTTATATGCCATTGTTTGAACAATATTATAGACGCTGTAATAATTGACAAAGTAGGAAGCAGTACATATAGATTAGTAAGAGGATAGATCTGGTAAATTCTATATAACACATACATTGCGACTGGCAAGAGTGAAGCCGAAAATAGGGCGCTTATCGGCGAAGGTGATTCACTATGCGCGTCTGGGAGCCATGTATACATTGGGAAAACCCCCACCTTTGTGCCGAACCCGATTAGGGCAAATGCTACTGCTAGCTTTATTATCAAACTGTCTTTAGGTTGTGAGCTAAGAATTGAAGTGACTGTTAGTGTGTGATATTCATAATAAATCAATATTACTGAGAATAATGCTATAGTAACCCCAGCAGATACTATAATTATATATCTCCATGCTGCTTCTAACGATATATCTGAATACTCAGTAGTTATCAAAAGTACCGAGGTAACAGTAGTAAGCTCAACTCCTACCCACATAAGACCGTAATTGTTTATTATTGTGGAAAATATCATTGAAGCTACAAAGAAATTCAATAGGATATAATACAATTTTTCGCTTACGATACCTCTACTCTCCTTGACTTCTATATATTTGAGTGAATACAACACAGATAACAAATATATTGAGCACACAATGAATAAGAAATATATTGTTACCTTATCTATGAAAAAGGTGCTTTCAACGGGGATTTTAAAGTAGAGCAGCAGCGATATTATGAGATCTAAGGACGAGGATGCCAGAGAGAGTGTCTTAAGTAACCTAGTATTAAAGAAACCGATGTTCACAATAATTGGGCTTGACAATAAGAGGAGCTCTAGGAACATTTTCCTCACCCTCTCAACTCTTCCAATTTAATATGCTCTAACTTTTCTAAGGTTAACAAAGAGGTTATTATGACTAGACCTAAGACGTCCAAGAAAATGCTTACCTCTATTAAAAACGGTATAGGTATAATTAAAATACCAAACAGTACGATCGAGTTCTCTTCTTCAATGAATCCGATAATTTGCGCTATCGTGCTTCTTCTTGAAGCGATCAAGAAAAGACCTTGGAAAAACAGTATGAAAGAAAAGATTATTAACGTGTTTGTTCCCGCTTCAGTTGTTATGCCTATATTTCCTAAAACAAAGTAATAAATTATTAACACTGCAAGGAAGAAGAACGCTAGGTTTAGAACTAATTCCGACGCTACTCCCCGAGTGCTTTCTCTAATTCCAGGTTTAGCTTTCAAACCTCTGATCAAGAAAAACGTAATGAGGAATGATCTCAGAATGATTATTGTAATACCTAGAATTATATAGTCAATTAGTTTTAACGCGAAACCTAAATAAAACGTTAGGATAGATATTAACGCAGACTGTATTGCCTGAACGTAAATAATAGGCTTAAAATACGCCTGACCTTGAATGTATAATGCAGATATTATAATTGATGTAGATATTAACTCTAACAACTGCGTGTTAATCACACTTCATCACCCTGTTAAAATTACTATAATTATAGAAAGAATGGAAAGAAGAAAAGACACTGCCAAGAAGTCCTGCACTTTGAAGAGCCTAAACTTAGCCAATGTAGTATTTATTATTACTGATATTGAAATTAGAAAAATCCACTTTAAGAACATTATAAAGATATCAAGTAAAGCTCCTAAAGGACCAGTTTGCAATAGCCAGGGAAAAAGGAATACATTAAGAAGTACGGAACCTAATAGATACTGTTTAATATATGAACTCCACTTTAATATACCTAAAAGCTTACCACTATATTCATAAAGTAAAGCGTCATCTATCATGCCCAATTCACTTAATCCCGAACTTTCTACGGGTAATTTCCCAGTTTCAAATAACCATAACATAAAAAATGATATTGTTATAAAGAGGTGATCCAATTGAAGATAATGTGATATATCTTGTGAGACGTATTTTAATGTAATGTATGGGTTATTTGTACCCGTTATCAAAGCTACTCCAAAAAATACCGTTATAAGTGTAGCTTCTGATAGAAAGGTAAAAGATAGAACACGACTTACTCCTAATGCAACAAAATTACTTCCGCTTTCAACGGAGCCTATTAGTTTTAGGAAAGAGGCCAAGGAAAATAATAAAGCACCTCCTAAGAAATCCACAGTAGGAGTAAGATAAATTGGACTTGGATATACTACGGGGATTACAAATGAAATCAGTAAATAGATTCCAAAAATTACATAAGGTGAGTAAATGAATAGAAATGAAGAATTCTCAGTTACTACTACCTCTTTTTTTATAAGTTTAAATATGTCATAATAAGGTTGAAGGAAACTAGGACCTAGTCTTCCTTCTACAAAAGCCTTAAATTTTTCATAAATTCCTTGATATAGAGGAGAAATTAAAATTACTGTAAATACCTGGATTATAGTTTCTATTACTAATGCCACATCTGACGCCATACTTCTCACCTTTTAGAGAAGTAGGCGTCATCAGCCTCCATTAAAGGAGGCGGTTTGGGGCATTCACCCACGGGGTGACGCCATACCCCACCTCACGGGTTAGCAAAAGTATCTTTATTTCACGTCTTAAATATGCTGTTTATGAACTCTAAAGACAACATTTATATTTGTCATTGAGATTTATTTACTGCTTCGCCTTGACGTGCATTCATCATTTATCAGTAAAGACCAATTCGCACATCTCCATAAATGTTCCTTTTCAAGACTAAAAAACTTCTAGTGCTTATCTCCTCAGTCTATTCCCGCCTATACGAATCCCTTTCCTCTCGTTACTACCAAGTTGCGAGATCACCAAACCACTAAACATGATCCCTATCCCTAGAATCACCAGAAAGTTGACCTCAATTACGCCCCTAACATAGTCAACTAACGTGCTGAATATAGGTATCGAAAATATTAAGACTACTATCTTACTAACCTTTTCCACCTTAAGCATCATATTCCACAGCAAGAACATTAACAGTCCACCTAAAAAAGTACTGTAAGAGAACGAGACTAAATACGACGGCGAAGGGTCGAACTTATAGTCAAAAGGTATTATGATTAGAAAGAATAAAGAACCCAAGAGAAATTGGGATGCGTTAACCATTAACGGGTTCAAGCCCCTCAACTTTCTGTAATAAACCGTAAACATCGCCCAAAATATAGCGTTAGTAATCGTCAGGACTGCTCCTATCAATGAAACGTCCAGAGAACTGGCGTATACCATGAGCCCGAAAAAGCCTATAATAATTCCGGTTACCTCATTAATTGAAGGTCTTTCGTTCAAAATGAAATAGGATATAGGAATAGCAAACAAAGGCATTGTATAGCTGAGTACTGCAGACTCCGAAGGGGGGACGTATAGTAACCCGTAACTCCACAAGGCTGTGCTAGTGGTCGTGAATAAGCTGAGTAGAAGTATGTCCTTATTGATCAACACTTTGCGTGTTATAGAGAACAGTATAATCCCAGATATTAGGTACCTCATTTCCATGAACACGGGGGGAGAAGAATATTCCAACCCTTCCTTAGTGAAGGAATAAAGAAATGTGCCTATTATGACGTAAGGTATTAAGTACATTAAGAGTAATTTATTCAACGTGAATCGCGGCTGAGACTGGATTAAAAGTTTACGTTTATAAAATTTACGTATTAGAGCACGTTACTCATCACTAGAGTAGAAGTTACTGGAGGTCAAGTTTCAAACGAATCTTCGTCGTAACCTCTTATTACTTACGAGACACCCTTTCGCTTACCGGTTAAGAACGTAACGCCTTATGATAGTTCGACCTTTACCAAGTAAATTTTAAATACGAACAAAATATGAATAAGAAATGAAGCATGCCGCGGTAGTCTAGCGGTCTAGGATGGGGGCCTGTCGAGCCCCTGACCCGGGTTCAAATCCCGGCCGCGGCGTTGTGTGGGGGGGGGGATCCCACCCCCAATGCTAACGTATGTCTCAATTATCTTATCTAAAGGTGCTATGTAATGATGCCTCTGCTTACCGCCTTCATCCTTCTCTATGGAGTAAACATAATACTTTCCTTTAATATCTTTCACATAGAATTTAGAATTAACGTAGAAACTAGGCACTTTAAGAATGTTAAGTAACGCGGGTTTAAATACTCATTCTAATAGAACGACCAGTGTGGAGTTGGAAGGAGACGATAAAGATTACTCATTTGTGCGAAAAATTCAAATAGACTTGAGGAATTTTTAGCTGACTAAACCCTCAAGACCGTTTTTTCGAACCAGGTAGTAGACGCCCGGCAAATATTTCTTATTATTATAAATGAAATACTTCTTATCATCACTGAGTTTTACGTTCACGTCGTTCGACTTTAACTCACCGTAATTCGTTAGCCAAACCCAACCGACTATCTCATAATCGTCTGTGGGGGACATCCCCCTAAAACCCCCCACGCTAATTATGATGAATTCAAAGGAGTTATCACAAAGGACTTGGAAAGCACGGTTGATAATAACCTTCAAATTTCCGCATCGGATCTAATCAAATTCGAATTAGCTCTTAGACAAGGTAATATAAGTGAAGAGAGAATTAAGAAGTGTCTCTCATAATTAACCGGGAGCTCTCTGTTTAAGCCTCAGAAATTGTCCTTATAACGATTTTTTAGCATTTTAAGAGGTAGTGATACTTTTGCCTTTTCTTAATATTAGTAGAGTGCCCTTTCCCGTTCTTGCTACTTCTTTTTGGTTATAAATACCTTATTTACTAAAACTGGACTTACTATTTTTGAATTGTATAAAAAACTTAAATACTAACAACTGATAAAATTTCATTTGCAATGACAAATCCTCAAGGAAGCCCAACTAAAAAAAGTCCCGATGTATACTCAAAAGTAGCGGAATTGACAGCTAGAATAGACAGACTCCCTACAATGGTCTTACCCATCTCAGTTATTCTTGCTTTAGCCTTCGGTTATTTCATCGCACTTTATGACGTCATTGATATTGGTGTAGCATTCTCCGGTACATCACTTCCTTATACTGGGTTAACGACGACAGAGGCAACTACCGTAGTGTCAATGGGATTATTCGGTTATATACCAGGTGCCTTAATCTTGGGATATCTGGCTGACAAGGTAGGAAGGAAACCGATGCTAATGTTTACGGCACTTTTAACTGCAATTGGTAGTCTTGGTAACGCTCTATCAGTAAACTATCCTATGTTTCTTGTTTTTAGGTTCATTACTGGAATGGGTATAGGTGGAGACTTAATTCTCGTACCTACTTATCTGGTAGAAATGGTACCTGCTGTTAAGAGGGGTCAATACTTCAACTTGGTATACATCGCCGGATGGGCAGGGCTAGGACTGGGTCCCTTCTTAGCATCTATAATAGACATTCTAAACCCAGCAATAGGTTGGAGAGTAATATTCCTAATAGGTGCTACTTTAGCTTTTATAGTACTCGTTATAAGGTCTCACGCAGACGAGACAGTTAGAATGCTAGCCTTGAAAGGAAAAATAGACCAAGCTGAAGCGTTAGTTAGAAAGATGGAGGAAGAAGCAAAGGTAAAGGCTAAAGTAGCTGAACTCCCGCCTTATAACCCTCTGCAGTACAAAGTAGAAGAGAAGAATCCTCTTACAGTGTTCCTCAACAAGAAATATGCTATAAGGATAATCTCCGTCATGTTATCTATTTTCTTCTTCTACTTCGGCGAGTACCCGTACTTGACCGAATTCCTGCTTTGGGTTAATAGTGTTTATGGTAACGACAAAGCCTTAATTAACGAATACACTGTGTTGTTCGGAACTGCTGGTATAGGAACTTTTCTGGGAGCGATAGCCCTTAGGTTCATAGTCGAGAGAATTAGGAGGTCAATTCTGACTACTATAGCTTATGCTGTTGGTATGTTACTAGGAGTTTTGTTGTCAGTGTATTTCGTGCTTCAAAACAATACTACTCTAGCTTTTGTGGCAATGTTCTTAACGAACTTCATAGGAGTAGGTTGGAGTAATCAAATGAACTACCTTAACGGTACTGAAAATGTCCCTACTTATGCAAGAGCTACATCCTTCGCATTTTCGGACGGATTTGCACATCTAGGAGCTGCTATCTCTACTGCAATTATCTTAGACTTTATACCGACTTTAGGATCTCTTGGGACTTGGGTACTGTTCCAAGTACCGATGGTCGTAATGGGAATAGTGCTAATATTCGTTTTACCAAACACTATAGGACAAAGCTTGGAGAAAGTGAACGAGGCGGAAGCAGGAATTTGAATTCGGGTTTAAGAAACATCTTTTTTTCTTTACTTTACTTTGCGCTTTCAAGGACTTAAAATAAAGGCTTTTTCTATTGTTTTTAAACTCCTACTTTAGTCTCCTTTGTTAATAACTTCTTTACTTCTCTTTCTAACCAAAAGTCTCTTGGAGTTAAGAAAGTTATCGCAACCCCCTTTTTCCCCATTCTCCCAGTCCTACCAATTCTATGTATATACGTCTTCAAGTCCTGAGGAGCGTCAAAGTTGATAACCTTGTGGACTAACGGTATGTCAATACCTCTGGACGCAACATCCGTTGTTACGAGGATATCATATTCCCCTCTTCTAAACGCATCTATGTTTTCGTTTCTCACCCTTTGAGGTAAATCACCCCTGAGTTCTACAGCGTTATCTAGTAAGTGCACTAATTTAGCTACCCTACTTCTAGTCCTCATAAATACGATAATTCCGCTGTCTTCTTCCTCCCTTAAACTCCTAACTTTTGACCTCCAATCATCTTCTACTTCAAGAAATTTGTGTTCAACGTTAGCTAGTCCCTCACACACATAAACCCTTTCGGGGTTGTCCACGAACTTAGATGCTAAGGCTTCTATCTCTTTGGGTATAGTAGCTGAAAAGAGTCCCGTTATCTTCCTACTGGTCGTATGCGATAAAATCATCTCAACGTCCTCTATAAAACCCATGTCCAACATCAAATCTGCCTCGTCTACTACGACTACCTCAAACTCCTCTAGATTTATTTCTCCTTTTCCCCATAGGTCTAATAATCTTCCCGGGGTAGCAACTACAACGTCGGCACCTTCTAACTCTCTAAGTTGTCTGTTGTAAGGCATGCCTCCGTATATTTCAGCCACTTTTATCCCCTTGTATTTACCGATAGATTTAATGTGAGATGAAACCTGCCTGGTGAGTTCCCTGGTAGGGGTAATCACAAGTGATTTATACCCAAGCTCTACAATGGGAATTCCGAAGGCAGCTGTCTTTCCGCTACCGGTTTTAGCCCTTACTATTACGTTTTTCCCGCTCAACATCAGCGGGATTGTCTTTCTTTGGACTTCAGTAAGTTCGCTGAAGCCCATTTCTTTCAAAGCTTTATCTACTTCTTCGCTGAACATAAACGCTAAGTAGTCCCCGCAATTAATAAGCTTATAGGTGTGTCGAAATTAGTGCGAGAGATCATCTAGCCTCTAAGAGGACATTCTTAGCTTGGGTGAGAACATCCATAGCTTTAATGGGATTCGGATTCGTTATAGCCAAGTTTCAAATTTTTCTACACGTTTTAGCCCACGAACCTCTGACATCATCTTCCCTTCTCGGAGGTGTTATAATGATAATCATGGGAATAGCTACGCTCCTTTACGGTTTCTACGAGTATTTGCAGGACGAGAAGCTGATAAAAGAAAACAAGTTTGAGGTTAAATTAACTCCTATGTGGATTTATACTGGACTATTAACATTATTGGCGGTGGCTCTAGTGGTGAGCCTTTACATCAGTGCATACCCGTAGACTCTTGGGGTCTTAGGTTTAGCGTTCATATTCAAAATTATTGCCCTCTTGATGGTTGTTGGAATCTCTCCGTTTAGTTTTATTTCATTTCCATTGATACTTCCCAATACTTTAAAACCGCCAGCAACTACGTGAACGTTACTAGCTTCTGAAGCCCATTTGAACTTATTTACATCCCTGATTACGTTAGTAAGGTTAATGCCAGATTTAATTAGAGCAGTTACACCTTCTATTTCTTCGAGCTTCACATTACGTAATGCAAAACCTATCCTAGTCCCAGGTTGAACAGCTTGCTGGTCTTCGTCAAGTACTTGTATGCTTTTTACTTCCACTTCTTTTTTCATCGGTAATGCAACGAGCTTATCGTGAGCCTTTACTTCAGTCAGTGCAAAACCCAGAACTACTACTCCTACACCTTTTACATTGAAAGCCCTATCGATATATACGTAACCAAGATCGCTCACCGGCTCGTCCAGTTCCACGAACTCTGAGATCATGTTACTAATTGAGAGCTCTTTAAAGACCTTGCTGAAGGTCTCTTTATCAGGAGGCGGAATAACAACCCCTTTTAACCCCGAAGCTTCAGCTAATAACGCGAGTTCGCCCTCTATCGCGGTAAGTTGATTCATGACCAGATAAAAGGACGACGATATTGAGAGAGCTTCAGCTTGGTCTAGTAGCTTAGTAGGAGTTAAAACTGACCTGATAAGCTCGCCTATCTTTTTGTAGTAAATGTTGTTCTCCGTTTTCTTACCCAGCTTTTCTGCAGTCTGTTTTATTAACTCCTCATTTGAAGCCAGCACGGTCGTTATTGAACCTCTTAGCATAAGTGAGTAAGAAAAGCCAGATTTAAAAGACTAGTGTAAAATACGCTACTAAGAAATATACAAACAAGAGCATTATTGACTCCTTTAACCCTAAGTTTTTGTCCATAAGTATGAAGATCGCAAAAGTATTAGCTATCAATGTCGCAACTATTTCACTCATCCCAGGTTGAAGTCTAACGTCGTTAAACAAGCCTACTATCGCTAAGAGCACGGTGGCGTTCTGTATCTTGCTACCAACGAAGTCGAATATCGCTAAAGACCCTCCACGTTCAGAGGTGGTCGTAAGTCGTATTGCGGTTATCGTTTCTTCTAATTCACCTGCTAACGGGGTCAATATTAATGCTAACCAGATTGAGGGTATATGAAAATAGCTAGAAAGTTCAGCCACATCACCAATGAAAGGTTCTGAAAAAAGGATTAGCAGAAATGCACCCATAACCAAGTACAGAGCAGCCTTTATTATTTCCTCCCTCTCTGCTTCCTCTCTGTCCTCTTTTACGAATTTCTTCACTCTATAATAAGTGTAGTATCCGTACAAACTGAGGAGGGGGATTGACGTATAAATGTCCAGAGAACCGTATATCAAAACAATTAGTAGTAGCATGGTTGAAGCGATCAGAAATCTATGCTCCACCGAATAGTCCTCAGCGATTACGAGATTTTTCTTCCACCTCAAGAAATTGTAAATCCCGAGTAAGCCTACTCCAAATGTAAATAGCATGACATTTCCGCCTATTGCAGAGCCTAAAGCTATATAGGGTTCACCCCTTATGGAAGCAATAATTACAAAAATAGTTTCGGGTAGTGCTGTAAGTAGACCCATTATTATTCCGCCTGCCATACCTTGTCCCATGAATTCTTCAAGTTTCTCTGCACCTCTAGCAATGAGTTCTGCAGATAAAACCAGTATTGGAAATATTATCAGTAAATTGCTAACTATCAATACGCGATATAATCAGCTCTTACCCCTTTAAGCTTTTACGAAATTAGATGAATATTAGCTTAACGCTAATAATTTTACTAATTTTAAGTATTAGCAAATTCTCTATTTCGAGTAAAGAGATATTTATAGACCTAAGAGAAATTATAACTAAGTTACTGAAGTCATTATTTTCTCTACGGTACTCTGCCAGTATGAACTCGATAAATAGAACGGAAGGTCGAGAACCAATAGAACGACTGTGCCAATAATAAATACGGAAAGGTAGGGTAAGAGCGCTATAACCTCTAGGACGACGAAAGGGATAATAGATAAGAATGAAACCAAGAACCTGCCCGCAGTTATTGTCTGAATATTTTGGAATGACGCACGGTAGAACCTCGAGTTTAGGGACATAACGAAAATCGAACTTAAAGGTAAATCTACCATAACGGTTAAGCCGAGAACAACCTGACTGCTCAATACTTCAAAAAGACCTATTGGTAAAAGGACTACGGCTAGGACTATAGCCTTACTTATGAGATAATTCCTGAAGAACTCCAAGGGAGTCATAACGTTCATGTCTAACCATATCGGTTCACTAATTAGTGCAGAACTTGATAATGAGACAGTTAAGAACCACGTTATGATAATGACGTAAAAGTTAAGATTGAAGATTCCAATTATTTTTAGAATATAAGCAAAATATATCATAGCACCCATTAATGAGGTAATTAACAAAATTTGCCATAACTTAACTCTCTTAGTGACGTATGTTATAGTACCCATGAAATTAACTCGCCCACCTACTTCCAATACGTTTAAGTTTTTAACTAACATAACCAAGAGAGGATACCTTACTTTGGTAAAGTTTATCTGTTCCTTAACCTCACCTTTTTCAGACGTTATAATGATATTAGAATAATTAGTGAAGGAAAATCTCTTGATGGCTAGAAAGAATGAACTTAAGGACAACGTTATCAGTAACGAAAACCCTATCGTATCATATCCGTCGAACATGGACATAGGACTAAAAGGAAATCCCACACCTGCTGACAAGAACCAACTAGCAATTCCTAAAGCTACGAGCACTTTCCTCTTTACACTAAGTGAATAAGTTATGGCGGGAAGTGAAGCTGAGATCAAACTCAGAAGAAATGGAATAAAGATACCATATAAGCCTATAGATAGTACGAACCACGATACAAAAAGGATTGAGAGAGCCAAATTAACTACTATGGAACCAATAATAACTGAAGTGACTAGCATTCTATCGTCTATGGGAAGCATTGCTAGGAAATCACTGTCGGATTTAGATACCATGCCGAACCTAGTGTTAAATATTGAGGTGGTTACTAGGATCGAGGAATAAAATATCGAGAACAACGAAAACTCTGTTATTACATGAGGTGGCTCAAAATCATAGCTCGGTAAGGTCATTGCTACTAAAATTGCTGAGATAAAAACGTAGAGGATGAAAGATCTTTTAGGAATCCGGGAAAAAATAACAAATTTTATGAGTTTACCCCACACTGCTCATCAACCTTGCCACCACACTTTCTATCGGTTCGTCCTCTCTTCCCATAGACTTCAAATCTACTATTGAACCACTCCATATTACAGAGCCTCTAGATATCACAATAACGTGATCAGTTAACCTGGTAGCTATTGACATAATATGAGTAGAAACTAAAAACGTAGCGTTCATTTGCCTCAACATACCTATTACTTTTTCCTGAGTAGGTATATCCAGATAGTTAAGGGGCTCATCCAATAAGACTATTTCAGGATTATGAAGAAGTACTAACGCTATTGCGAGTTTCTGCTGATTACCCCTTGAGAGCTTACCGGCTTGTATATTTTCATATTGAACCAAATCTAATTTCTCCATCATCTCCCTAGCCTTCTCTTTAGGGTTAGGTATACCTCTCAGCGCAGCTATATACTCCAAATTCTCCCTTACTGTGAGTATTCTATATGGCATCGGGTCTTCTGGCAGATATCCCATAATCCTCTTCACTCGTTTATCCCCCGGCTTCAGACCTTTAATGAAAACGTCACCTTGATCAGGCTTTAACATTCCAGCTAAAATCTTCATGGTGGTGGACTTACCTGCACCATTAGGACCCAGAAGGGCATATCTACCGCCGCAAGGAATAGAAAATGAGAGACCTCGAAGGGCTTCTATTGAACCAAATCTCTTATAAACGTTAACCAGTGTAATACAATCCATATATAAAATTTCTAAGTTGGTTATAATTAAACGTATTCACTAGATAATAGAACTGCATAGAAATATGAAAATTTTTATTTATCATTTATCGTAAAACCGTAATACTTTAGTATAACTAGGATTTTCCGTTAAAAAGTATCTAAATACCCAACGTTTATAATAAAACAATATTTGAAACAAGCTAAGCTTTGTTACCCTTTAATTAAATATATTTCACTACTAGTGAGAGTAAAGTAAATAAAGTAGAAAGTGTAATATCTACAATTAGGCAGTTAACAAAAAATCTTTAAAGGGAATAAAGGTGGGGGCGGTGAAAAAGTTCGGAGGGGTGGTGAGTGATGTATTGATATAGTGAAAAGGATGTCATTTTTAAAGTTAACTTGTTTGAAACAAAGTGTTGTTAACGTGCTTTTTGTCTCATTTTCATACACTCGCTTATTCTTTTTAGGTGGCGAAAAAGAGACATCTAATTTTAAAATTTAGTTCTAGATGTTCTCTCATTAAAATCTCCTAACAGTTAATTATAAAAACAAAATCTGAATATAATTTGATTTAAATAAACAGAGTAGAATTTAAATTAAGCGAATTTATAATAACGATAGTGAACGCGCGAAATTACACTTATCTACCTATTTTTCTTGATCCTAGGGGGTTAAAAGTTCTAGTGATAGGTGGGGGCACGGTAGGGACTAAAAGGGCTTTAAAATTCGCGGAGCTAATGAGTGACGTTACGATAGTGAGTTTAGATTTTTCGACAGATCTTCAAAGAGCTTACGAAGAGAAGAAAATCAAATTGATTAAGGGTGATGCAAAATCACTAATCGACGATAACTTCCTTTCACAATACCACATAATAGTAACTGCTACCTCAGATAGGACTCTTAATTCTTCGATATGTAAAGTTGCTAAAATTTTGGGAAAACTATGTAACGATCCGACCAACCCTGAGGAATCCAATTTCATAGTACCCATTTACTCTATTGAGGACTCGATAGGCGTAGCCGTTACTACTTTCGGTAAGTCTAGTCTTTCCTCAAAGTTTATCCTACAGCTGATTAAGGAAAGAGTTCTCAACGACGAAGTGAAAAAGCTGGTAGAAGTCATGGGGCTAGTTAAGGATAAGATGAAGTCGGAAGTAGAAGACCCAAGAAGAAGATTCTCGTTGTACTCCTTAATTTTCAATGATCCTAAGTTTAGGGATTATGTGAGTAAAAACGACATAGAACACTCAATTAAGAGGGCGGAGGAGATAATCAATGGCTATAAGACAGATTAAATTAGACAATTATTACGCACTAATATATACTTATAAAACGGTAGGTCTCGATAAATTATACGAGCACTATATTAGAGACGAGGAACTTAAGGCGTTAAAAACTTCAGACGACATTGAGATTTGTGTCCTCCAAACGTGCAATAGAGTCGAGGCTTATCTCTATTTACACAACTCAGAAGATCTTAGAAACTTTCTAGAAAGACTGGACTCTTTCCATAAGGAGAAGATAACCAAAGATGCTACAATCCTACAAGGTAGAGCGGTGGCAAAGCACCTCTTTGAGGTCGCCTCAGGGATAGATTCACTCGCAGTTGGAGAATATGAAATTCTTGGACAAATAAAAGAAACTTCTGAGAAATGCAAAAAATTAAAGCTAATAGACGACGCTTTAGATCTATTATTTACTTCAGCAGTAAAGATCGGTAGGAGGGTTAGAAGTGAGACTAATATATCGAAAGGTAAGACCGGTGTCTATTCGCTCGCAGTTGATTATGTAATAAGACAATTTAAACATATCAAAAACTTAAAGGTTGCAATTGTAGGAGCTGGGGAAATAGGAAGTAAACTAGCCCATATGCTTAGGGATTCCGGTATAACGGATGTAACGATCTTTAACAGAACTCTGAGCAGAGCCTATGACGTTGCAAGTAAATTTGGATATAAAGCTATGGAACTTAACTTTGACGAGGTAAGTAAATTTGACGTCGTATTCGTGGCTATCTACTACCCACAGAAGGTCAAGCTAAATGGACCAAAACTCGTAGTTGACTTATCACTGCCAGCTATCGTTGAAGGTGATAATGTAGTGACCTTAGAAACCCTCAAGTCTCTTTCAGCCCAAATAATGGAGAGGAAAATGGGAGAGATAGAAAAGGCTAAGAAGATAATTGAGGCGGAATTGGATAAGTTCAACAGAGAGATTGAGACGTATAACCTCAACAGACTGATTTCAATATTTATGAGTAAGATAGAGGAGATAAGGAGAGAAGAGATCAAGGAGGCAATGAACGTATTAGCTAAGAAGGAGCACCCAGAAATGGATGAAATATCAGAGATACTTGATAAGATGAGTTCATCTTTGCTAAAGAAAGTGCTCTCGCCGGTTTTAGAGGATATTAGAAAAACTCCTAATAGGATGGATTACCTTAATTATCTAATAGAGGTTTTAGGAAATGGTAACGTTTCCGACTCTAAGACCGAGAAGACTAAGAACTAATAAAGTAATAAGAGAGCTGGTAGCCCAAACAACTCTTAACGTTTCCCAACTAGTCTTACCTATTTTTGTGAAGGAGAACATAAACGAGCCAGAAAAAATTGACAGTATGCCCGACGTATTCAGGTACCCGCCTAACGATCACCTAATCAAATTTGTAGAACAGTCCTTCAGTCTCGGAATAAAGAGCTTTATACTGTTTGGTATTCCTTCATATAAAGACGACTTTGCCTCTTCAGCATATGCTAAGGACGGGATAATTCAAAGGAGCTTAAGACTTCTTAGACAAACTTTTGGAGATAAGATTCTCTTAATAGCTGATGAATGTACTGACGAGTACACCAGTCACGGTCACTGCGGGATAGTAGTTAATAAAAACAGTAAAGTGTTGGTTGATAACGATGAAAGCTTGGAGGTTCATGCTAAAATCGCCTTAAGTCAAGCCGAAGCTGGGGCGGATATAATAGCTCCGTCATCAATGATGGATGGAGTAGTAGGAGCTATAAGGAGGACGCTTGACGAAAACGGGTTCAAAGACGTTAGTATAATGTCTTACAGTGTAAAATATGCCTCGACTTTCTATTCACCTTTTAGAGATGCTGCTTACTCTAAACCCGCTTTCGGAGATAGAAGAGGATATCAAATGGATCCTAGGAACTCATACGAGGCAATTAAGGAAGCTCATCTAGATGTAGAGGAAGGAGCGGACATATTGATGGTAAAGCCGGCACATACATATCTCGATGTAATAAGAATCGTGAAGGAAAACTTCCCTGAATACCCCTTAGCCGCTTATCACGTCAGCGGTGAATACAGCATGATAAAAGCCGCCGCGCTAAATGGGTGGATCGACGAAAAAACAGCTGTATTAGAAATAACTACAGCGATCAGGAGAGCTGGAGCTGATATAATACTGACGTATTATGCTCCGAAGATTGCAGAATGGATCAAGGAGGGTGTTCCGTTTTGAGCGAGAACTTATGGAAGGAAGCCCTGAAGCTTTTTGCCGGGGGAGTTAACAGCCCAGTAAGAGCTGCAGTTAAGCCTTATCCGTTTTACGTAGATAGGAGTGAAGGAGCTTTCTTATATACAGTAGATGGAAAAAGGCTAATAGACTACGTTTTAGGATATGGTCCACTATTTTTAGGGCATCGTCACCCCTATGTCGAAAAGAAGATTATAGAACAAGTTCAGAAAGGTTGGCTCTACGGTACTCCTAGTCCGGTTGAGATAAAGCTTGCGGAAAAGATAATCAGCCATTTACCTTCTGCACAGAAGGTCCGGTTCGTTAATAGTGGAACTGAGGCTACGATGTTAGCATTGAGGTTATCAAGAGGATATGCTGGAAAAGAGAAAATACTCAAATTTAACGGCAATTATCATGGGGCTCATGATTACGGTCTTGTAGAGGCAGGTAGTGCAGCTACTGAATTCAACGTCTCTACTTCTAACGGAATACCTTTGTCGATAAGAAATACAGTCGAGATATGCGAGTACAATGACCTTTCCTGCGTTGAAAAAACGCTGAAAAAAGAAGACGTAGCAGGGGTAATAGTAGAGCCGGTAATGGGTAATATGGGGTTGATCTTACCGGAGAAGGACTTTTTAAAGGGGTTGAGGGAACTGACCAAGTCTTATAACTCGCTTTTAATATTCGACGAGGTCATTACGGGGTTCAGATTGGGACTTAGCGGAGCTCAAGGTTATTTTGGCATAAACCCAGATTTGACAACTTTAGGAAAAATTATAGGAGGAGGTCTACCTATCGGAGCTGTAGCTGGAAGAGCTGAAATAATTGATTTGCTAACGCCTTCAGGTAAGGTTTTTAACGCAGGGACGTTTAACGCAAACCCATTGAGCATGACAGCCGGTTTAGCGACAATAGAAGTATTAGAAAGGGAGAAAGTTTATGATACTGCTAGAGAGGCCACTAAAGCTTTCAGTGAAGAACTCTCTGCACTTCTAGAGAGAAAGGGCTTTACCTTTACCCTTAACAGAATTGAAAGCATGTTCCAGGTTTTCTTTGGCGTGAAGAAAGTAACTAATGCTACCGAAGCAAAACAAGCTGACAAGAACACATATTTTAAGATGCATCAGAGAATGTTAGAAGGAGGAGTCTTCATTCCACCTAGTCAATTTGAAGTAATATTCTCTTCTGGTGCCCACAACCCCTCAGTAGTCAATACCACAATAGAAGTAACAAGAAAGGTGATAAATGAACTATGAAAAAAATAAGAATAGCTGCAAGAGGGAGTAAGCTCAGCAGAATACAAGTAAGAATGGTGGAAGAGAAATTAAATAAATTAGGAATAGAGACCTCATTCGTCGAGGTTAAAACAAAGGCTGACCTATTTCAAGCTTCGCCCTTATCACAGCTTGGAAAAGGGGTTTTCGAGAAAGAAGTGAACCAAGCTGTCATCAACGGGGAGGCTGATATTGCAGTCCACAGCATGAAAGATATGTTAAGCGAGACTCCGCCCGGTTTAGAGCTCTATGCAGTCCTAAAGAGAGACCCGCCCTTTGACGTTCTAATTTCACTGTCATACAGAGGTCTCTTTGAGTTGGAAAGCGGTAAAGTTATAGGAACGAGCAGTATGAGAAGGAAAAATTCGATAGTATTTTATCGTAAGGATCTGTTGGTGAGAGACCTTAGAGGGAACATCGACACCAGATTAAGAAAGTTATTTCAGGGTGAATACGATGCAATAATTGTAGCTGAAGCCTCAATAACGAGGCTCGCTACTTATGACCACCAATATCAAGGAATAAACTATTCTAAATTCGATCCTACACTCCTAACTCCTGAAGCTAACCAAGGAATAATAGCCATCGTGGGAAAGTCTAACTCCCCCTTAAAAGACCTTTTAAGAGAATTAAATGACGAAAAGACCTACCACGAAGCAATAGCCGAGAGAACGGCTCTAAATATTATTGGAGGAGGATGTCATTCCCCCTTAGGTGTATTGTTTGAGGAATTAGATGAGGGTGAATACCGAGGAATAATGACGTTCATTGACGGAAGAAAGAAAATTACAGTTGAGGGTATTTTCCGAGGAAAACCAGAAGAGGTAGGAGAGGAGCTAGGTAAACGACTGTTAAAGGAGATTAAGGATGAAGGTATTGTTATTAAGACCTGAGGGCAGTGAAGTACCCCAAGATCCCGAGATAGAGATAGTTAATATACCGGTATTAAAACCGGTTTGTATATCCCACATGCTGCCTTTTATGCCGAAAACGATAGGATTTACAAGCGTAAACGCGGTTAAATGTTTTAATTACGCCGAGGTTTTCGAAAAAGTTAATGAAGTTTATGCAGTAGGACCCTCTACGGCAAATGCGTTAAAAGATATATTCAACGTTAAGCAAGTGATAGTTCCTGAAACTTTCACCGTTGACTCAATGGTCCAGAAGATGTTAAGAAATTCAAGAGATAAAACAATCTTAGTAAGAAGTAGTGTCGGGTATAAGAGGGACAAGGAAAAGTACCCACAGATAACCCAAATAGTTGATTACGACCTTTTAATAAATGAGGAGAACTTAAGGAAGACCAAACAACTTCTATCTAATTGTACTTTTAACTATGTGATAATTACTAGTTCTCTAATAGCCACATTAGTTAAGGACTCTCTTAGAGAGTGTACTAAAGTAGTTAGTATAGGTCCATCGACTACCAGAGCTTTAGAGGGGGTTAATAATATATATGAAGCTAGAGAACATGATATGAATGGAATATTTATCTTGTTGAAAGGGCTTTTGAGGGATGATTAATGGATGATACTACCTTTCGCGAGCTCACTCTTAAAACATTAAGAGAGATAGTAGGGGAAGTTGATGAAAAGACCTTAGAAATAAAGTTCTTTCAACAATTTAAGGACAAAGTAGATATTTACGGTAAATTCGAGAACGAAAAAGGTTTTTATGAGTTCGCACTTAGTTTTGACGAAAAAGGCAAAGCTAAGAGAAAAAATGTTAATATGATTATGCCTAAAGACATCAAGGACGAAATAGAGAAGAAAACAAAAGTTAACGGGTAGGCGTTTTGAGACTTCTATTAATAGTCATTGACGGAATGGCTTTTCACGTAGTAGAGAAGATAAGGAACAAGCTACCTACGATAAACGAGTTAATATCAAAGGGCTTTTTCGGAAAACTCGAGTCAGTCTTCCCATCATTAACCCCTATAGCTTTAGCTTCTCTTGTGACTGGTAATACTCCTAAAGTAAACGGTGTTACGGCTCCTAAAATATTCGTTAAAGACAGACCATTATCTAACGAACTCTCTGCATACTCTAGCGATCCGTTAAAGACCGACCCTCTCTGGGTTTACTTGAGTAAAAATGGGTATAATACATTAGTGACCTCTTCACCACAAGCTTTACCTGATAAATGGAACATGGAAAACTCTGCCCTTTTCGATCCGTATAAGAGTAAAATGAAGAAATGCAGTGATGGAAGAGTGATAACTGAGGGAGAAAATAAAGTTCTAGGAAAAGTTTGGTTAGTTGAAAGATCTTCGAATAAATTTTACGTAGCTATTCCCTCTCCAAACGGGGATAAAATCATAGAGTTAGAAAAGAATGAGTGGAGCTTACCAATTACCATTAGGGGAAAGTGCGGAAAAGAGGAGTTTAGCGCTATAACCATATTACACGCAAGGGAGAACGACATATACATATCACCTATAGCTTTCGATAATAAGAGGTGGGGTAATAAACCTCAATTAATGGAAAGAATTTGGAATGAAATATCTACTGTTTATGGTATGATTATGGACGGTGACCATGTTTCGCTTCATAAGGATATAATTACCTTTGAAGAATACATGGAAACTGTTAAGAGAACCTTCACCTTCTTTTACAATTATACTAAATATCTTCTTGATAACGTGAAATGGGACTTCGCTTTAACATATTTGCCAGTAGTTGATAATGTACAACATTTATTATATGGTTTAGATGACGAAAAGGCTTGGGAGTATATAGTACAAAGTTATCTTATGGCTGATGAATTCATAAAAATGCACTTAGATTATGCTGATTTAGTGATAGTTGCCTCAGACCACGGTATTGAAAAGGTAAAGAAAAAAGTGTTTATTAACAAACTACTGGAGAAAATTAATGTCTTGTCCTTGAACGAAAAGGATGAAATCGACTGGTCTAGGACTAAAGCATATTACGGCGGAGGAGGACAGATACGAATTAACCTAAAAGGTAGGGAAAATAGGGGAATAGTATCACTGAAGGAGTTCCCTAAGCTAGTTAGATATATAGTCAGGCATTTAGAAAACCTTACGGATGGTAACGAAAAGATTTTTACTTCTATATACGCTAATGAATCACCAGCATCCGACCGTGAAGGTGATATTAAGATAGGGGGAATTAAGGACTATTATGGGGTTAGCAGCGCCGTGAAAAAAGACATGGAAGTGATTGAAGACGTTATCCCTTATAAAATGAACAGTGGTGAACACGGGTATTTTAGAAAGAATGACCTATACGGGGTCATAATCGCAAAATACAAACAATTAGAGCTGAATAGGACAGAAACTATTCAACAGGCTAAGATAATAGATATAGCACCTACAATTCTTAAACTATTCAATATTAATAACATTAAAATGGAAGGGAGACCAATATTAAAATTGTTAGAACCTTATGAGAGTTCCCGCCGCGTATACTAAAAGGACAAAGAGAAAAATCGGGGTAAGTTATGACGAATACGGTATGCCTTACACCGAATATGTTAACGAGAAAGGAGAAATAACTTCCGTCTTTACATCCTCTCCGAAAGAGAGGCATCCTCTACCCCTCAGAATAAACATAAGGTTTCTTCATGAGACTCGACTACTTAGAAATAGTAGTGTGCTACCGGCTCTTCCATTCTTCCAAGACCTACCTAAGCATTATTCACCTCTTAAAAAACACAAAGATGTAGAGAAAGCCCATTTCAAAAGGCTGATCATTGGAGGAGGAACCTCAGGCATAGCTGCTCTGAATGAGGACTCAATTATGATAACTAGGGAGTTATTTGGGGACATCCTATTTGACGACTCTCCCTCTCTCTTACTTTCCAAGGAGGAAATAGTGAAGAAACTAAAGGAAAAAGTAAAGAAATTCAAAAATAAAATTCTTTACGGTAATTACATGGGGAAATTTGACGAAGGACTACTTTTCGAGCTAGAAGATAAGTTCCTTCTTGTAGAGGCTGAAGAGATAGTAGTTTCTACCGGAGCTAGGACTTTAAAGCCTATATTCAAGGGTAATTGGGAACAAGGAGTAGTGTCAAGAGAGTATTACATTAGGAAGCTAAAGGGGGAAATTGGAGAGGAGAGTAAAATACTAGTATTAGGATATAACGATTTGGCTGTAAAGACGGCTCTGAACTCTAAAAAAACTATAATTTTAGCTCCCCAACATGTTGACTTTGCCTTTTCACCATTATACAGAGATCTTGTAAACGAAAATGGAATAGAACTTGAAAGGGATTACATAGTAGACGTGATTAGAACTGATGACAAAAAACTGGTAGTCACGACCAAAAAGGGCAAATATGAAGTTTCACTTATCGTATTTTCTGTTCTCAAACAGCCAAGGCTTGAGGTTACAAGTAGCATGGGGCTTTCGTATACTTATGAAAATCACGTATACAAGCCTATAAGAGAAAATAACGTGCAAATAACTGGTGGAATGTTGGGGATAGTTGACGAATACTTAAGTTTACTCAGCGGTGAGGTTCTTAACGACCCGAAAAAAATAGATGAGCTGAAAAACTACTCATCAAAGGAAATTACATTCTCCATCTCACCTTACTATTATGGAAGCAACGGTCTGATTTGCGAATGCGAAGAGATTTGGTTAGAAGATATAGAATATGCAAAATCTCTCGGCGTTAGAGATACTGAGGAAATAAAGAGAGTTACAGGATTAGGGACTGGAAAGTGCCAAGGTAAAGCATGCGTAATAGTTGCAGGAGACTACCTAAAAAGCAATATTCTAATTTCCTTCAGGACGCCTATTTATCCGGTGAGAATATGATCATTGTTGGTGCGGGTGCTCATGGTCTAAGTTTAGCTTATCACTTGACCAGAGAGGGTTTTAATGATATTAAGATAATCGAAATGAAGAGGATAGGATTTGGGTCTAGCAGTAGAAATGCCTCTAGGTTTCGCTATCATTTCTTCAGCAAAGAGAATATAACATACGCCAAGAAAGCTATTCCATACCTAATACAGCACGTTAAAGAGTTGAGGCTCAACTCTCTACTTTATTTCACGGGATACTTATGGATATTAAGGGACGAGGAACAAATCTCAATCCAAAAGAAGTTGGACAGCATGTGGAAAGCTGAGGGTATAGGAGGTGAATTCAGAGATTGTAGCGAATTTGAGTTTCTAAAAAGCGAAGGGTTGTGTTACTACGCGCCTCAAGATGGTGCATTCCATCATGACTACGTAATTTACAGTTATTACTTGGAGATAAAGGATAAGGCAAGATTAATCATAGATGAAGTAGAAAAAATAAACTTCAAAGGGGGGAAAGTAGCGGGGATAAAACTAGTAAAAGGTGGAGAATTGAATGATGACGTCGTAGTAATAACGGCTGGTGCTTGGAGCGGTAGATTAATGACAAATTCTGGGATTAACGTACCTATATTTCCTGAGAAAAAGGAAATCTTTATAACGGAAGACGTAAGTTTCAGGGTAAGACCCTTAGTAATAGACACGAGTAATAAGGTCTATTTTTCGCAAACACTAAAGGGTGAAATAATCGGGGGTACAGAAACTCCTAGACCGTACGGTTTTCTACCATTTACTAACTCTTTCCAAGAGCTCTCACGCTTTTTGAGAGCAATAAGGGAGACTGTGAAGGGCATTGAAGGCATAGGAATATTAAGAGGTTGGAGTGGTTATTACGAAATGACGCCTGATAGTTCCCATATAATGGGTTATGATAACGAGTGGCCGGAAGGACTTTATATTGATGCCGGTTACAGCGGACATGGGATGATGTTTGCCCCGTATTCCGGTAAGCTTATGGCTGAACTAATACTGAACGGAAAAGTTCCGCCAGAAATGAGACCGTACTTACCGACAAGGTTTAAGGAAAAGAAGTTGATAGCGGAAAGTCTAGTAATATAACCTTAACTACCATTGGAGGACGGTAATATTTTTACTTTCTTTCTATAATATTTTGTCACATATACCGCAAAGTCATACGCGTATTTACTCCTACTCCCGTCTAGGATTATTAGGTCGGCTGTAGTCATTTCTACATACTTCAAATTATCCTCGAAGTCTCCGTGGCTACTAAACCCTATAATAAATGAGTTCGAATCTACCGGTTTTATGAAGTCCTTAACAAGCCAACCGTCTAAGAGGAAGTTAGTTGTAGCCTTAGTCCTCCTTTTAAATTCGGTTGCATGTTTAAACTCCACGTACCATCCATCTTTAATTATCTTCTTTCCCTCTTCAGTACTTTTACTTACAAATTTACCCACCATTTCTCCATATTTTTCAGCTATGGCTGTTAATTTCTCCACCTTATTTTCAACCAGAAACGGTGCATCGAGGTTATACTTACGCAATACTTTCATAGCCTCTTGTAACTTTCCGTAGTATGCGTAAATAGTAACCGGACCTTTAAGGAGGGCATCTGCTACATAATCTGCAAACAACATCTCCATATCATCCTTGTATTTTCTTACAAAGTTTGGACTGCCGTAGGTTACGTCCATTATTAATACGTCGGGATTGAGAATCGGCGTACCTTTCCCTGGGTTCCTAAAATCACCGGTATAAGCTATCCCTACACCTTTTTCAGTTTCAACAATTACTTGTGATGCTCCCATGATATGCTCCGCCCTCTCAAGCTTTATTTTCTCACCAAGAAGGTCTACCTTTACGCCGTAATTAAGCGGTAATTGTTTGTGCTTAGGTATGTTATATCCTAACACTTGTAACGATTCAATAGTAATGGGTGAGGCGATTATGCTGGTGCATTCCTTAATACTCTTATTTAATTCGCTTATGTGATCAGCGTGAAAGTGTGTCACAGCCCTGAATAACCTCTTATAATGACCATCGATAACAAAGTTATTACCTACCAGTATTGCACCGCTATCTTGTATATCGAACACACTAAAATTAAGGAAGTAACAATATATGAATTTTGATTAGGAAGGTTCCGTTTCTCCGCTTGACTCCTCTTTTTTCTTCAGCTTCAACTTATACATCTCTAAGATCTCTTGTGGTGTGGTAGCTTCTTCCACGCTCTTATCATCCCTCCACCTTATAAACCTGGGGAATCTTATTGAGAGTCCTGCTTCCTTGCTTATTTGCCCCTTACAACAGGTATGTTGCGGGGAAAGAGTTATCTCCGCACCTATCACCTCAGCCACATACTTTGGTTGGACCCATATATCTGGTTCCATCTCTGACTCTACTCTCGGGTCTTTGGAGTCTATTTTGATCTCCATAAGTTTCTTTTGTAGCTCATCCAGTTCCGCATCGCTGAAACCCGAGGCTACTTTACATACTGTATAAAATGTGTCAGTCTCAGCGTCGTAAGCTGCCATTAATAGTGAGCTTAACTTTCCTCCCCTCTTACCCCTCCCGTAAAAAGCACCAACAACTACTAAGTCAACGCTGTCAGCCATCTCACTCTGATAGTCTCTCTTGAGTTTTATCCACAAGAATCCCCTAGCTCCAGCCTGATATATTGAGTCTTTACCTACAGCCTTCACCATTATTCCTTCTGCGCCTTCTGAGATAGCCTGATAGAAGTACTCTTTCAGCTTTTCGACGTCATCGGTAAATATATGGTGAGCAATGTGCAACTTGTCGTTAGGCTTTATTATTTCTTCGAGCTTCTTTCTCCTCTCTGGCAAAGGTTTCAAAGTATAATCCTCTCCGTTATAATACATTAAGTCGAAAAGGTAGACATTTACTGGGTATTCCTCAACCGCCTCATGTATATCGTTTTTTCTCTTCCTATGCATTAACTCCTGGAAAGGTAAAATGTCTCCACTTTCTTTGTCTATAGCCACTATCTCGCCTTCAATTATCACCTCATCTGCATTGATATAGTCCTTAACATAATCTCTTACGTCGGGATACTGCTTAGTAATGTTTTCGAGCCTTCTTGAGAATATATAAACCTCATTACCTTTCTTGTGAATTTGAGCCCTTTCCCCGTCATATTTATAATCTACTAACGCTTGACCTCCGACTTTTGATAATATTTCAACCGGGTCGTTGAGCCTTTCTGCTAACATCGGTCTTATGGGTATTCCTACTTCAGGCTTTAGATTCTTTAACGCTTCAATACCCTCCGAAGCCACTACTTTAGCTATGTTACCAAGATCTGCCCTTAGATTATAAGCCCTTTCAATTATTGGACGCGCGTGAGGACCTCCTCCATAGGCGTTAGCGAGAGCGTCCATAATTGTGGCGTCTCCTATACCAACCCTCAGTCTCCCATCTATAAACCTTATAATGTATTTCGCTTCTAGGGGATCGGCCTTCTTTAATAAACCAGCTAGGGAGCGGATTTTTACATCCCTGCTACCTTCGCCCTCAGCCAAGGCGATCTTACTTAGAGAGTTATATACTTCCTCAACGGTTAGGGGAGAAGATGACGAAGCACCTAAGAATGTCAAGATTGTAGTTCCGCTGCCTGACTTTTTCAGCCTATATGCTACTTCACCCAAGTCACCTACCTTTTTAAGTTCGGCCTCGATTGTATCCTCCTTGACGTTAATCCCTATGGATAAAGCCTTTATCATTAACTTTTCTCCGAGACCTATTTCAGGATAACCAAAAAAGTCAGGCCATAGTTTTCCCTGAATTATATAAATCACTTTATCTATTACATCCTTATCGGATTTCTTAAACAAGTCAGTCAACAATGAAGTTATTTGTATCCTTGATGATATTCTCTCGAGTTTATCAAAATATTCAGCGATTAGTTTAAACTCCATCACTTTAATATGTTGATCAAAAAGTGTAATAAGGATGATGAAATCTGGCAAGACCGAGATATGACGAATCAGAGTTACCCTGACCTCTTATTCAAGTAACCTTTTCCTTAAATAGTGTTTTTATACAAAATATTAAGGTAGCATGATTCTTGGAGATCGTGACTTGAAATACTACCTTGAAAAAGGATGGATCGTAATAGATCCATTAAGAGAGGACAGTGTTAGAGAAAACGGAATAGACCTACGTATCGGTGAGGAAATAGCTAGATTTGAAGAAACACAAGACAAAGTATTCGACCCGGACAATCCCGATTACTCTCTTTTCCATGTAGAGAAAGGAGAAGAGTTTATAATACGCCCCTATGAACACGTATTACTCACAACGGAAGAATTAGTTAAGTTACCCAATGACGTAATGGCATTCGTAAACCTTCGTTCATCTTTTGCTAGACTAGGTCTCTTCATCCCTCCAACGATTGTAGATGCAGGGTTTGAAGGTCAGATTACGATAGAAGTAGTAGGCTCATCATTCCCCGTAAAACTGAAAAAAGGGATGAGGTTCCTTCACCTTATTTTTGCTAAAACTTTAACACCAGTAGAGAACCCATACCAAGGAAAATATCAAGGACAAAGAGGAGTTACAGTTCCACGGTTTACGAACAAAAATCACAGTTGAGCTGCTAGTTTCCATCCTTTAGAGTTAGCGTCATATATTACCAGTGCTTCTTTTGCCAATTTCCTGAATAGTTTTGCCTCTTTAGGTTCAAGCTTACTTGCAGCCTCTTCAGGATCAGATGTATCTATCGATGAAATATCTTCGATAAATTTGTTGTAAAAATCTTGACTCATAGCTATTCTTTCGGATTCTAAGTACATTATTTTAGCTCCTTCTCTCTCAAGTTTATTGAAGAAAGCTGTAGGATCTCTTAATGCCTTAAGTTCCGACTCAAATAATATACCTTCTTCTTGTAACCTTTCAATAGCTGTCTTCTTAAGTTGCGGTTGCTCTTTCTTCGCTTCAACCTTGATCTGTTTTTTCTCTTCACTCTTTTCAGTCTTTTCAGCACTCTTTTTACTACTTTCTAACTCTTCAATTTTTTCGGTAAGATCCGCAATTTTCCTCTTTATTTCCTCTATTTGTGCTGTAAAAGGATTTATATAATCCGTTATTTTTCTCTCTAATTTTGTAACAATCTGATTCACTATCTCGGGGTTATTCACGTCAACATTAATCTGATTTTGAATTGGGGTTTGCCTTCCGAACAAAACACTCCTTACGTACTCCGAAAGTAGAACATAACCCTCTTGTCTTGCTTTTTCTTCTAATTCCTTGTACTCTTCATCAGTAAGCTTAATTGAAATAATTTTCACAAATAAAATAAGTCATGCGTTATTAAAAAACTACTTTCCTTAAACTTGAGATTACGCTTTCTGATTCTGCTTCTCAAGGATTGAAGCTATGAAATTCTCTTCAGTGGGAACTCCTATGAATTCAACAGAGCCGTTTATAGCTACAGAAGGCACTGACATTACTTGATATTTCTCGGCTATGTCTTGGTTCTCGTATGCCTCTACCACATCTGATAGTACATTACACTTACCAGCTTTACAAGCTTCGTAAGCTACCATATGAGCCATTAAAGCAGCGTAAGGACAATAAGGACATGAGGGAGTAACCACCGTCTCGATCTTCACAAATCCGTTCAGCTTCTCTCTTATTGCATTAATTGTCTCTTGACTTAATCCACTTTCGTTTAGTGAAAGCCTTACAGCAGTCTCAACTAGTGCTCTTATCTCTTCTCCTAAGGGAGCGCCAGTCCATCTTATATAACCTTTAACAAAGGCAACAGTTGGAACTCTCTCGATATTAAACTCTTTGAAAACTTGTAAGTCATTCTGGTTAGCTTTGTCTACCACATGAATCTGTAATAAGCTTTTACCATCCTTTTTAGGAGCAGCGGCACTCATGAATTCTAAAAATCTTTTCGTAACATCACAATAGTGGCAATGTTCATCTAGAGAGTTTATAAATACGTATACATCAACAGGGTTTTTCATGTCTTTTAAAGCGTCTTGTAAAGCTTGTTTAACTTCGTCTGTAAAAAGTTCTGCAAATTCTTCCTCCATCCTAACCACGCTACTAATCTTTTTTGGCTTCGCCGAATAAAAAAGTAACTACTATAAATTCAAAATTTCCTCTTTTTTGCATTTAATTTGGTTGGGCTTTAGAACAAGGATATTTTCTGAATTAGGACTCGTCTCTCTGAAAATAATACCTTGGAATTTCTTAACTTTTACTTTTGAATTTAACCAGCAATCAGGGTCTAATCCTGCTTTGATACAAGTTTCGGCTAGGAAGGTCTCAGAGTCCCAGCAATATTCCATAGGAACTTGAGGCAATAATAGACCGCTATACATTATCCCGTACTCGACAATCAATCCGTCTTCTCCTACTTTAACTTGATTCACGAGGTCTTTCCTATTACTTGTTGTAATCTCCTCAGGTTTTGTCAGAACTGTTACCTCTATTATAATCTCATCGATCTCGTGCTTAGCTAAAGGAGGAAACCTGGGGTCAGAAAACGCAGCACCAATTGCAGCCTTACTTACTATCTCGCTAAGTGGTGCCACAGCCTCAACGTAACCTATACACCCTCTAAGAGATGTAGTTGAACCGGTTTCTTTTTCAAGTGTAACAAAAGCTAATCCTCTTTTATCTAGGACGGGGTCGTAAAGAGACTCATCAATCTTTCTCCTTAACCCTAACTCGACTTCAATTGACTGTCTTGCAATCTTTACTAATTTCTTGCCTAAATCTTCAGTGAGATCACTGATCGTAACTAATTGACTGCTGTCGAGACTCATTATTCTTTAATATTGCTCTCGCCCTAATAAGAGTGCTCTCTATAGTTCTCCAATGAGAACCCTTCCAATACTTTTTATGACACCTAGTGCACTCCCACAAATTGTCATTAACCTTCTTCAGCACACCGTTACACACGGAGCACCTTGAAAAATTAGGATCTACAATATTCAAATCTATAGAGTATTTAGAAGATAATTTAGCTAAAATTTCTTCAATTTTCAGACCAGGGATAACATAAAAACACTCTAGCCCCCTCTTCCTAGCTCTTACACATAACCCTCTATCTCTCGTTATAATTATTCTATTCTCATCAGAAGCAATCTTCAAAATTTTCCAGTCTTCAAAGTTATTATTGTAGGCAGTGTCGTAACCTAATATCCTCAGCCACCTTGCTAGCTTGCCCAGCATTGCATCTACTACGAATTTCTGAGTTTGCATTAAACATTATACAGTATTACAAATATTAAAAGCCACGACGCCAATAATATTGAAACACCTCTGCCTAGTAAATCCCACTTAGTAAGGTTAAAACCCCTTATAATACCATAGACTATCCCAACGGATAACGCATATGTAATTAACGGAATCAGAAGTGCTATTACCTCGTTATTCAGTAAGATGAATGAAAGAGCACCGCTCACTACTCCCATAATCCCTCTGAGCACCAAGATTTTATCTTCCTTCTCCACGGTAATTAATAGACTATAGGGGGTAAAATAGTTGAATAGAAAAACGAGCATGTCTTACATTGATCTACTGGCGTGGTACACAGAAAACAAGAATAAACTTGAAGGGTGTAGAATAGACAACATATTCAAAATCGAAGGGCTTTCAGCCTACTTACTTAAGCTATATTGTAGGGGCGAATATAAGAACTTAGTCTTGGAGCCGGGTAAGAGAATTCACTTCACGAAATATGAAAGACAAAAAGACTCGACCGCCGAGGTCACGGTGTTACGTGAGCTTCTTCGAGACAGAATAATAAAAGACATCTCGATCTTAGGAACGGAAAGGATTATAAAGATACTTGCGTCAGAGAAAATCATCTACTTAGAATTACTCCCGAGAGGTCTCATGGTGATTACAGATGAGAATAACAAGGTATTGTTCTCTACCGAGTACAAAGAATTTAAAGACAGAACTATAAAATTAGGTCTAACTTATACCCCTCCTCCACCCTTAAATCCTCCGACTAAGGAAGAGATAGACAAACTACTTAAGAAAGGTAACCTAAGCAGGATCTTGGGAATACCTCAAGAACTCGCTGAAGCTCTGAAATTATACGCAACCAATGAACAAGAGCTGGAGGAAGCCAAGAAAAAGATTGAGGAATTATTGAGGAAGATATCAAGCGGTAATTTCGATAAGTGTTTAATTAAGGACACTACTGTACTCCCGGTAAAAATTGAAGGTTGTATTGAGATGGAAAGTTATAATGACGCATTGGATGAATTTTTTACAGCAGAGGAAAGATCGTTAATAAAGAGTGAAATAGACAAAAAACTTGAGGAAGAAAGGAAAAAGTTAGAAAAAACAATAGAGGAAACTAAAAGGCAAATAGAGGACTATGAGAAAAAAGCTGAAGAGCTAAGAAACATTGCACAAATTATAGTAGCTAACTATGAGACGGTTAACTCCCTTCTTAGTCAGTCGGGTAAGCGAAATCCCTTCAAGACCACCATTAATGGAATAGAAGTGGAACTGGATCCTAGTCTCTCAGTCTATAAGAATTCTTCTAAATACTTCGATATGGCTAAGGAGTACGTGGAAAAAGCTAAGAGAGCAAGGGAAGTTTTAGAGGATTTACAGAGAAAAATGCGAGATCTGGAAAATCAAATCCTTGAAAGGAAGGAAGAGATAATTGTAGCCTCAAGAAAGAAGGAATGGTACGAAAAATACCATTGGACTATAACAAGGAATGGTTTTCTAGTAATTGCCGGAAGAGACATCGATCAGAACGAAAGTATAGTCAGAAAACTGTTAGAGGACAAAGATATCTTTTTCCACTCTGACTTTCAAGGAGCTGCTGCCACTGTTCTGAAAACGAATGGTAAAGAGCCCAAAGAGGAGGACTTACTTGATGCTGCCACAATTTCGGCTTGCTACTCTAAAGCTTGGAAGGCTGGTATGGCTGCCGTAGACGTTTTTTGGGTATACGGGGAACAAGTTAGCAAGACCCCGCCAAGTGGTGAGTACCTTAAGAAAGGATCCTTCATGATCTACGGTAAAAAGAACTATATAAAGAACGTTAGATTGCAACTTGCTATAGGCTTGATAAAGAGCGAAGAAGGTTTAAAAGTTATGACAGGGAACATCGATAATGTATCTTCGAAGACGGACACTTACGTTGTAATTTCTCCAGGTGACGACGATCCTTCTAAACTAGCTGATAAGATAATAAAGTACTTCTATGAAAAGTTCGGTATTAAAGGTCTTAGAGCTTTAAAAGAGGACATTATCAGAGAAATACCTGGTAAGTCAAAGCTTCTTATGAAAAAAATTAAAGCGTGAAGACATAATATTTATTGTTACCAGTTATGCCTTCTTTAACATTAGCCGAGCGAGCCTCTCTTGTAGGTCCCTTAGATTATAAAATTCTTAAAACCATTTATTCTCTCCATAGGAACCACGAGTGGATTATGACATCAGAGTTAGTAGAGGAAACAGGGTTAAGGTTAAACGAACTCCAGCCGGTTTTGTTAAGACTGTATAACCTCAGGTTACTTTCAAAACAGATAATAAGTGGTGAGTACAGTTACAGAATTACTTTTACAGCTCTAGATATATTAGCAATAAAGAAACTTTACGTGGAGAAAGTCCTTAAGAACCTTGGGATAGTAATAGGGGTCGGAAAAGAGAGCGAAGTGTACGTAGGTTATAACTTTAACGACGAACCGCTTGTAGTCAAATTCCACAGGGTCGGTAAGAGAAGTTACAAGAACGTCAGGAAGATCCGAAATATCCAAAAAGATAAAGACTGGACGGTAATTTCAGTGGAAAACGCAGAAAGGGAATACCAGGCTCTTGAGTGTGTTAAGAAAAATTACGGCTATGTTCCACAACCTTACGGAAGAGCTTATAACGCCGTGGCTATGGAACTGGTGGAAAGTAGAGAGTTATACAAGAGTGAATTGACAAACCCAGAAGAAATACTAGATCAGATACTGTCGACAACTAGAATAGCGTATAATGAATGTAAGATGATTCATGGCGACTTAAGTGAATATAATGTACTTGTAAAGGACGGAACAGCTTACGTAATCGATTGGCCGCAATGGTCAAGCCCCGAGAACGAGGACTTACTCTTAAGAGATGTAGATCATATTCTTGCTTATTTTTATAAGAAGTATGAAATAGATAAAGATGTAGATGCTGTCATAGATTATATAAAGGGGAAACCATGAAGGTAATGGGAATTGATATTGAGCCAGGCCAAAGCCCGTCTTCCTTGAAGCCTCCCACATATTCTGTGATTATCATAAATGAAAAAGGTGAAGTAGAATACAAGGCAGAATCATCTCCTCTCACGAAAATATTAAGGTTCGCTTGGGAATTAAGACCAGATAAAATAGCAGTAGATAACGTTTACGAGTTAGCACCCGATGAGAAAAAACTTGTCAAAATCTTATCGCTTTTACCGGACAAACTAGAAGTTATACAAGTTACTTACGTCAACGACATGTTCAAAGATATCAGAGACGTAGCAAGAGAGGCTGGAATTGACGTTCAAGGAAAACCAACACCGTTAAGAACAGCTTATCTAGCAGCTGTTTTAGCACTAAAGGGTATAGGGACCCCCATCAGAATTAGGGAGAATAAGACAAAGATTATAATTTCCAGAGGCAGGGCTGTAGGACCCGGAGGGATGAGCAGTAATAGATATAAAAGAAACTTAAGGGGGCTCATTCTCAGAGTAGCTAAAAGAATTAAAGAACAACTAGATGCACACGGGTTTGATTACGATTATTCGATAAAGAGAAGTAAGAACGGGATAGAAAAAGCTGTATTTACGGTGTATTCGCCCAGAGAGAGTTTATACGGAATTGTAAGGAAAATGAAGGGCCATGACCTAAGAGTTGAGATAAAGCCAGTTTATAAATCCAAAATCGAGTTTGGAGATACAAAAAAAGAAACTAAGCCCATCATAGTAGGCATAGATCCTGGGATAGAAGTAGGGATATCAGTAATAGATTTGCACGGAAACCCCTTGTTTATGACGTCTAGGAGAAATATAGACAGAGAAGACGTAATAGACATAATAAGAAAATACGGAAAGCCCGTTTTAATAGCAACTGACGTAACTCCAGTGCCTGACACTGTAAAGAAAATTTCAGCCATGCTAAACTCTAAGTTGTTTGTTCCAGACAAGAGGCTCAGCATGGATGAGAAGATGTTAATTGTCGATAAATTCTCGACTCAGCACGGATTGAAAATAGACGATCCGCACATAAGGGATTCTTTAGCAGCTGCTTTGAAGGCATATTATGAGATCTCCCACAAGCTTAATCAGGCTAGAGGATTACTAAGGAGAATGGATATAGACGTAGATGAGGATCGGGTACTGGAATGTGTTATTGAAGGTAAAACTATGGATGAGTGTGTAGAAAAAGAAATTGAAAAAGAGATAGAAGACACCAAAAATGAAATTTCTCAACCTAATTTTACTCCGCATCAAACTGACTACTACACTAAAGTGAACTCTCTTGAGGAAGAGAATGTACAGTTAAAGAGGGATATAGAAAGACTTAAAAGAAAGATCAGAGAAATGACATTTCAAAATGTGTTATTACAGAGAAGAATTGATGAGATTAAAATGATGTATAATAAGGAACTTCAAAAGGAAAGAAAAATTTACGAGTTGAAGTTAGAGATAGAGAACTATATTAAACTTATAAATATCATGAGAAATAAAATAGAAGAGAAAGAAAGAGAAACCAAGAATTTACTCGAGATAATAGAAGGTTTGGTTAACTCAAGATTACTGGTAGTAGGTTCCGATCAGTTACCTCCTTACATGAAGGTAGATATTAGCGAAAAAAGAGTATATTTTCATAGTCAACAAGTAGATAATTCTATAGTGAAGTTATTTTTGAGGGATAAAGTAATTGTTGAAAAAGAGACACTAAGAGACTTGGAAATACTTAATAAGGAAAAGTTACTCGCAGAGAGCGAAAAACTTGACCTAAAGAGAATCCTTGAAGACTATAGGAGAAATCGTTTCAGAACAAAATGACCTTACCCTCTAATATCAGATCAGAGATCTTGACAATATTGCCCAGCATCTCATCAGTGATCCCTTCGATCTCTCTCTTCATATTATCGTTAATTTTACCGTCCTCAGTCATAACCTGAACGTTAGCTATTAGAGGGTCGTCTATAGGTCTCCCTATTTGACCTAACACTTCTACTTGGACGCTTTTTACACCTTTTACCTCTTGAGATACTTTTTGTGCAATTAGGTTCGCAACGATGTTGTAAAGTTTGCCTACATGATTCACGGGGTTCTTTCCTGCAGTAGCTTCCAAAGACATAGGACGCATGGGCGTTATTAGTCCGGTAGCCCTGTTTCCTCTCCCCGTCATTCCATCATCTCCGTGCTCCGCTGAAGTTCCAGTCACGGTGAGATATACTATACCCCTATCTATCTTATCACCAGTGTTTATGTTCACTTTCACATCATAATTAGGAACTAATTTTGCTGCTAAATCTAGAATTTGATTCTTAGTTTCTTCTTTAACGTTTATATACTGATTTACGTCTTCTACAAGCTGGCTTATAACTGCCATAGCCACTGTTAATTCTATCCTATTGCCTTTTCTTAATCCCATCACCTTTATGTCTTCTCCTATCTCAGGGATCTTAGCTTTAATTTCCTTAGAGTTCAACAGCCTTTCTGTATTAAATACTAGATTTTCCAGTTTAGAATAAGGTGCAAATCCAACTCCAAAACTTGTATCATTAGATAAAGGTACTTTCTTACTAGCTTCAAATATTCCAACTAGATCCGTAGAACCTTTCCCTATTTTGTAATCAACTACTACATGTTTTTCTGGGTCTAGATATCTGAAGTGATCCTTAATCCATTCCTTAACACTTTCAATTATAATTGTTCCTACTGGTATACTCTCTGTTCCGTGCTCTGTCTTGACTTCAGTAGTTGCTCTACCTGATACTACAATGTATATAGGATGAAGAACTTCTCCGCCCTTGAACTTAGGTGCTGCTTGACCGCCTACGAGTAAAGTCTTATCTAAATTGTGATGTAAAATTACTCCGTAGTTCTTGAGATAATAAAGCGAAAGTTTTCTACTGGCTTCCTCTGATGCCGAATCCGCTATGTAGTCCGGATGACCTACTCCTTTTCTTTCTACTAATTCTACATCTAAAGAGTCTATATCAGCCCAGTGGCTTAATTGAACGTTTATGTTCCTCATTATACCTTATCCTCACACCAAATAGCTTATAAATTTACTTTTCTTTTCCCATTATCACTTCGTAGTCAACACTGATAAAGAGGATGTTACTACCTCTGATTAAAACTCTGCCATATTTTGCAACAGGGTCTGATGTACCTTCTTTAGTCTCTATACAGTCCCTTAATACTAGGTTCATGGTACCGTCACTCTGTTCCAATCTACCGATGTATTCAGAACCATTCTTCAATTTCACTAATACAACTTTATTCATAGCTGTTTTTAGGCTCTTTAACGGATTTTCCATCTTCGCTTGCACGATAAGTCTCCTCAATTTGAAATTGTGTTACTAGCTAATATAAAAGGGTTCTCATCTCTTTTACCTTACGTTTTTTAAGGGAAATGATGTCAAGATAAACAACGTGGAATTAATAATCTCAGAACCTGAAGAAATTGTAAAGATATCAAAGACATTAAGCGTAATGGCAAGAATAAATATACTGAAACTTACAAGCGAGAAGCCGTTAGATATAACTGAATTAAGCGAAATACTGCACATGAGTAAGGGGAATATAAGTAATCATGTTGCTGAGCTAGAAAATGCCGGCCTTGTGGAAGTTAAGTATGAAAACGGGGTTAAAGGAATAAGAAAAATCGTGAAACCTAAATACCAAAAAATAACTATAATTTTACTCGATACCAGCACTAGCCTTGAGAAAACTAACAAAAACGGGTGAAGGTGCTAACGGTCTACTTCTGTATTCAGGATGCCCTTGTAGTCCGACGAAGAACTTATGATCCTTAAGCTCGATCATCTCTACCAGACCGTTTTCACTGATTCCCGAAATAACCATCCCGTTCTTTTGGAGTTCGTCTACGTATTCAGGGTTGACTTCGTATCTATGCCTATGTCTTTCATAAGCGACTGTTGAACCGTAAATCTTGTTGGCTAACGTCCCTTCCTTAATTATAACCTTCTGTAATCCTAATCTCATCGTTCCACCAACTTGCACTACTTTCTTTTGTTCATCTAGAAGAGTTATCACCGGATAAGGTGTTTTAAAATCGACCTCTGTAGTGTGAGCCCCTTTCAAACCCATTATATTCCTAGCGAACTCCACTACAGCTAATTGCATCCCATAACATATTCCCAAAAACGGAATGTTATTCTCTCTTGCAATCCTTATTGCAGATATCTTACCTTCAACCCCCCTCGCTCCAAAGCCTGGCAATACTATTATACCATTAACCTTCTTAAGTTTCTCCAGTTCTTGTGGATAACTTTCGAGATCGGTCGATTCTATCCATAATAATACGGGCTTTACTTTTAGTTTAGCCGCAGCGTGATATATTGCCTCCTTTATGCTTATGTAGCTGTCTTTCAATTTCGTATACTTACCGACAAGAGCTATTGTGACCTCTCTCTTACCCTCTTTGAGGTCTGAGATGAACTTCTTCCAATCTTCTAGATTGGGCTGACTATCTTTAAGCTGAAGTTTCTCTAGAATTCTACTTGGCACTCCTTGATTCTCGAGTATTAGGGGTACTTCATACGTCATGGAAACATCGTAGTTAGAGAAAATATTTTCTGGTCTTACATTTGTAAATAGAGCGATCTTTTTCCTAGTTTCTTCATCCAATGGTACTACAGATCTTGCAATTATAATATCTGGTTGTATTCCTATCCTTCGTAATTCTTGTACGCTGTGCTGAAGCGGTTTCGTTTTGATTTCCTCGGTGGCTTTTAAATATTCTACGAGTGCTACGTGTACAAATAATACGTTAGGTTCAGCCTCCTCAATTCTCAACTGCCTAACTGCCTCAAGAAAAGGCAAACTCTCTATATCACCTACAGTACCTCCTATCTCAACTATTACGACTTCCGCATTAGCCTTCTCAGCAGCTTTCCTTATCATTGATTTTATTTCGTCCGTAACGTGCGGGATTATCTGAACTGTCTGACCTAAGTATTTTCCCTCTCTTTCCTTTCTGATTACCTCGAAATAAACCTTGCCTGCAGTTATGTTGTTGTATTTGCTCATATTTATTCCGACAAACCTTTCATAATGCCCTAAATCTAGATCAGTCTCTGCTCCATCATCAGTCACGAATACTTCACCGTGCATATATGGGTTCATAGTCCCTGCATCAACATTCAGATATGGATCGACCTTTACTAACGTGACATTATATCCTCTGGCCTTTAGCAGAAGCCCTATAGAGGCTGACACCGTACCCTTACCAACGCTTGACAGAACGCCTCCGGTGACTATAATAAACTTCGTCAAACGGAAATCACAGCTAATATTCTACAAACACCAGATTTAAAGCTCATTTGTCTTATTTCTAATGGGTAATCTATACGGGGAATAATATGGAATTACTTGAAAAACTGAAAAATTCTAGATCTTTACAGGTAGCACTAGATTTTTTAAAAATAGATGACGCCTTAAAAGTAGCATTAGATGCGATAAAAGGGGGAACAGATATATTAGAGTGTGGAACTCCGCTACTAAAGGCTGAAGGTATTACTGCGCTTAAAAAACTTAATGAGATCGGTAAAGGGAAAATCGTTCTAGCCGATACTAAGACGGCAGATGCTGGTGATGTTGAAGCTGAAATAGCTAGGTTGGGAGGAGCAAAAATAATGACTGTCCTAGGAATTATGGATGATGCTACAATAGAGAGTGCAGTGAAGAAAGCTCATGAATACGGTATCTTAGTGCAAGCAGACTTAATAAACGTTAAGAACGTTAGGGACAGAGCTCAGGAACTAAAAAAACTAGGTGTGGATATAATAGGACTACACGTTGGTTTAGACGTACAAAAGAAAAGGGGGATTAGTGTTTCAGACCTTAAAAAAGAGATCAAAGAGGTATCGGAACTGGGAGTAGTAGTTTCAGTAGCTGGAGGCTTAAATAAGGAGAGGATACAAGAGTTGCTTGACTTACCGATTAACATCTTTGTTGTAGGCGGAGCAATAACAAAAGCAAGTAATCCTTATGACGTGACATTAGATATAGTTAAGATAATAAGGCAGAAGTGAGAGTATTAGAAGAGGAGAATTATATGTCTCAGCCTGGCGGTCAGACAAAGTCTAAGGACGTAAAGCTTGTGACGAAGCAAGTAATAACTCCTGACGTTCTTAAAGAAGACAAAAGAAAGGTCAAACTATTATACATTATTAAGGTTTTAGGCGGTGCATCGGAGAAGGCTCTAGTTACTGCATTAAATGAAATGAAGGAGAAAGGGTTAGATTTAGGATATCAGTTTAACATCATTGGCGGAAATATTTTCAGTCCTATGGTTAAAGAAGATATTACTTCTTTATTATACTTAGGATATGTAGAGAACGATCCAGTCAGCAAGAAGTTAAAAGTTACCAATAACGGACTAGAGTTCTTAGACACTCAAACTATAGAGGAAGATTTCAAGAATAACCTTAACCAATTAATAAATGATATAAAACTTAAGGTTCAAGCGATAGATGAAGAAAATAGATTAAAGAATAGAAGAAATAATAGAAGATACTAAACCGAAATTCTACCTTATTTATTTTTTGTTTTTAATCCATCTTGTTATAGTGTAGTTTTATAATAGTGCAGTAAAGAATGCAGTAAAGAATATTAAAATAAAAGATATTTCACATCGTCATAAAGCTTCCTCTTCTGCCAGTCTGCTGTTGGTTCTCGTCACTTAGTGGTCTGTTCCATATCAGTGGGTCTAGCTTTCCTTCTTTGCTTAACTTGATTACCAATTCTCTAAACTCGCTCGTGTGCCTTATGTCTAGTTCAAGCAGTGTTTCTAAAAGCTTCCATGTAGTCTTCATTACATCCTCTAACATCTCCTTAGGCATATGCCTAATAATTTGCGGGTCTTGTAACCATTGATCGAATGCTTTTATAGTCCTCATTATATGCTGGAATGCTACTCTAGTGGCTAATATTAAGTCAAGTCTGTCAATATCGCCTGACTCATATTTTTTCTCCATTTCTCTCACAGTATTCAATAAGTTCTTTTGCATCTTAATCCATTCGTCAAGATTTGAGAGATATCCGTTTTCCAAACGGCTACACCAATATTACTTATGATACTACAAATTAATAAGCATATGTCAAATACTCTCTTTAATGTTATAAGGTAGACCTTCCAACAAGATTTCTCTAGGAATTTTATCCTTATATTTCTTTAAAAATTCAACATCTTCACTTTCTCTTCTTAACTTATCTGGTAACATCCTCGGTATTTCGTCAATAACTGGATACCATCTCTTACACTGAGAACAATAAAGAATTCCATAAACGATCTCTCTCTTGAAACACTCTTCACAAGGAAGTTCTTCCTTAGCATCCTTAACGTTGACTTTCTTATACGCACAATATATTTCGCACAAGGGCTTTTTCTCATCTCCTAAATTTCTCTCAACTTGTTTCTCAGAAAAAACGTAGTACGTAAGAGGAAAATGTTTACAAATAGGACAAGCTAAAAGGTCTAACAGCCTATACTTCATCCGCTTTCAACAATACTCTTTAACTCTTGAGCTATATTATTTGCTTTTTCCTCATCTTTAGCCTCTACTAGAATCCTTATTATAGGCTCTGTACCGCTCTTCCTTACCAAGAACCAATAATCGTTTGTTATCACCTTAACACCGTCAATAGTCAACATCTTTCCTTTTCCCTGATATATCGAGATTAACTTAGAATAGAGGACGTTAACATCATATCCAGGCTTTAACTCCACTTTAGTCTTCACTAAGTAGTACTTAGGCAATCTATCGAAGAGTTCGGCTGAACTAACGTTCTCCTCAGCCATCAGCTCTAGCATTAACGCGAAACTCATAGCACCGTCTCTAACGTACTGATGAGGAGGATACATAAAGCCGCCGTTCTCCTCAAATCCGGCTAAAGCCTTCTCATCTTGGACTCTATGTGCAATATCTACACTACCTACCTTAGTCCATATTACTTCAATCCCGAACTTAGATAGGTATTCCTCAACAAGGCTGGAACTAGAAACAGCTGTAACTACCTTATTACTGGCTCTAGGATTCTTAACGTGAGTCCAATACGAGAGGAGAGCCGCGCTCCTATCTCCCCACTGTATCCTACCTTCTGAGTCAATAAATATAGCCCTATCAGCATCACCGTCATGAGTTACGGTTAAGTCTGCCCTCAACGTTTTAGCTACGTTTGCCGTCTCCTTTAATGAATCAAATGTGGGCTCAGGTTGTCTAGCCGGAAACAACGGGTCAACATTACCGTTTAGAGTGTATATTTTACAGCCTAATCCTCTGGCAACTAAAGGAGTAGAAAGTCCTCCTACACTGTTAGCAGAGTCGATGAGAACCGTGTAGTGCTTTTTAGCTACTTTTTCTATATCAACATGGCTAAGGACTCCCTTTACGTAAACATCTATGACTCTGTCCTCTTTCTTAACCTCGTTAGTTAAAGCGCTCCATTCTTGCGTGTTGAACCTCTCACTAAAGTATATTTCTTCAATTTCATTCTCCTTCTCTCTTCTTACTTCAATACCATCACGATCTATAACCTTTATTCCATTATAGGGAGCCGGATTATGGCTCGCAGTTACTATTACACCAGCGTCGTATCCTAAGGTCTTAACAGCGTATTGTAGCGCAGGAGTTGCTGCCATTCCACCATCATAAACTTGGACACCTACACTAAGTAACCCTGCTTCCACAACCCTCATTAACATGTCTCCGCCAGCTCTTGCATCCCTTCCTATGAGAATTTTGCTTTCCTTACCAAAATACGTACCTATAGCCTTAGCTAATTTAAGCACTAATTCAGGTGTTAGCTCCTTGTTAACTATTCCTCTGACTCCATCGGTACCGAATAACTTACCCATAGTAAGAGTTTCCCTTCTTTTTATTTTAATTTTGTCGTAACAATTTGAGTCGATAAGATGCAAAATAATCTGGATAAATTTCTCAGTAAAGCTATCAGGTAGGGCATGAACCAGTTGGATATGCCATAGCTATTACGTTTTGAATCATGTCCGAGGCTTGAATTATCTGAGTGAAGGTATCAAGATTCTGATAGACGTACTGAGGTGAATAGCCTTCTAAAGTAGTAGGATTTACTATAGGAGTGTCTACGATGTAAGTCCCGTTAGGACCTGATATCAAGATAGCGAAATTTAGGTGAGGGGGTTTTACATACAATGCTGCTGGTTTACCGTAATTGCTTACTGTAATGTTGACTTCGTAGTGTATTATAATACTTGCTACTTGAGTCGCATTAGGAACACCCATAGTTTCCAGCTCTTCTGTCAGTATTTGCTCTCCTTCCGGTATTAACTGGTCGGTAGGAATTGGAGTGCCATTGTATGAAGCATTAAGATACTCGTTGTAAACATAAGCTATGTAAAACTCTAATTCTCCTTGTGACTTGAATCCAGTGAATATCAGACCGGGTATATTGGCAGGAGAATGATCGGGATCTGAATAATGAAATTGGAACGACACATTACCATAATTCTTAATAACATTATATATCGCCCACGATGCAGCAGCTCCTACCGGGCAACCATACCAAGATTGTTCAACAACAATTACCTTACCCGGTGGTGCATAGTCCTGATCATTAACCTTCACAAACGTACCCGCGGTGATAGTATTTTGTAAGAGAGATGACTTTGACGCTGGAGTTAACGAAGAAGATATATTGTTACTGAAGTGCGATAATACAAGAACTCCACCTATTATTATTATTACTAAAACTAATAATCCAATTAACGTTTTTTTATTCATCGATAATATCAATGAATATGATTTTATAAATGTTACTATAAATTAACTTTATAATGAAATTATATTGAAGAGCAGTTTCAACTGAAATACTTATTGACTCTGTTTGAAGAGAGTATTAGTCGTGGAAATAATAGACATTAACGTACATCTAGGGCTTAAACTTTATCCCACCAGCGCAGAATATCCTTTACGTAACTTCGTCTTAAATCCTGCATATAAATACGGTTGCGAGTGTTGCGTAGACGGGTTCTATCAACAGTATATGAAATATCCTGACAAACCTAGGCTAGGAATTTATAACGTAAGGTGCAGAATTCCTCCTCAAGTCGAGGTTTATAGACAGATCGAGAAAGGGATCGTAGGCTTAATACTCAACCCTATAAACCACTCCTTTAGCTTAAAAGATGAAAGGGTTCTTGAATTAATCAAAATTGTGGAAAAGGAAGACCTACCCCTTCTCGTATATACGGGGAGAGGTTACGGTAACCCCTCCCACTTAAAACCATATTTGTCGAGAGTACCTTATCTTATTCTCATACATTCTGGATATCCTAATTACATCAATGAAGCTATGGAACTAGCAAAAGAAGAAAAAGTGTTTTTCGAAATCTCTATGGTACCTCCTGAGATAAGTATTGTTTTTAAAGGCAAAAGAGTTTATGGCAGTAACTACCCTTATACACCTATTGACTTAAGACTATTGAATTTACATGGGCTGGACGAGAAGGAAAGAAGCCTATTTGCGAAGAAAATTTTTAAACTATAATTAGACGACTCGTGATTAAAAGTCCTCCTCTTGTCTTATCTGATGTAACTTGAGTCTTAGTCTCTTTAAACTGTCACAATAGTAGAAAAAACGCCTTATATTAACAGAATCTAAATATATATACTACTTTCAAGAGTATTATAAGTATGGGAATTCCGTTCTTCGGACAACCATCATTTGGATCTGCACTTTGTGGAGGGTCTATAGGGCTGGGAGGAAAAACAATGACGGTACCAGTGTCATACCCTATAAATATGCAATATGTGGGCGAGCAAGTAGTAGCTTACCTTAACGGAAGGGGGTTCCAAGTAAACCCTATGATTAGTCAGAATATGGCAGTAATACAGGCAAGACACACGAGTCTGTTCGGGTTTCTGACCGACTCTAATAAGGCCTACACTATAAGGATTTGCCAAGGACCTGGTATGGTCACGATAGAAACCGGCATTGCTAACTGGATCCAAGACCTTATACCGTTAGCTATGAGCGGAGGATTTGCCTTCTTCAGCGACGAGATTTTACATAACAAATTACTCAGCATTCTAGGTATAGGAGGTACCGCATTTGACGCTTATCATGTATACCAAGAATATACGGAAGAGGAACAATTACTTAACTTCATTGCACAAGTAGTTGCAAGTGCTCCCCCTGCACAAGGAGGAATGATGGGAGGAGGACAATACGGAGGCCCTTACGGCGGATATCAGGGTGGTGGATATCCGCCGTACTGAGGAACTACTGAGAAGGAATTTTTACTTGCCTATTTTAATCCATTTCCTATAGTAGGACGTTTATTGACTCTTATTGGAAAAATAAGAGATATCATAGAAAATTACATATTAAATTCTTTCGTTATACTATACAAAGAAAGATAGAATAAAACTAGGCGTGAAAATGTTTTATTTTATGATAAATTTTTGGCATATAGGTAAATCTACTAATTCTATACCTAGAGATAATATCGTTAATCCTAGATAAAAAACGAAAGTAAATGAGAAGACCCCTCGCTGGCGGGGAGCTTCCGGTATAAAAACTTTCCTTAAAAATCGAGCATAGTCCACACTACTTACGTCATGAAACCTGCTTTACTCACTAATGTTAAACTGCTTATTTTAGTACAATTAATTTATCTTTTGATACGTCTATTCCTGAACTGTGTGCCTCCAATTACACTCACCCTTATGTTTTATTCGGGCTTTTTGCCCAACTTCCGGTCCGAGTTGGAGGTGGCCAAGCTCCCCGGCAAGCTTTAAGCCCAAGGAGCGTCACGGCCTACACCCCAGTCAGATCTGTATTACCCAGATCTGACTAATATGTTTTATATAAGGAAGTCAGACGATTTAGATTATGAAAATTAAGGTGATCAAATGAAACTTCAGGCACATTACATTTTCTCTACGGGTTTACTTACTTTTTTTGGCACTCTCTTGACTCATCACTTTTATACTTCACTCTTTTTTTCAGGAGCGGTTGCTGTATTAGGTAATACGTTAATAGATAGGTTTGGTCA
>NZ_JBBHKS010000010.1:0-5201 GCF_037389975.1 Stygiolobus sp. CP859M
GTTAGCTAGGGATTTGAAGGCTAAAGTTGTAGTAGGTAAGTTCTCCTCAAGGTCTAAGGAGAAGATGGAGAGCAATAAAAATGATAGGCTTAGGCATAGGATTCATCAGTGGAGTGTTGTTAAATTTGTGGAGATGTTGAAAACTCAGCCGATAGACGTTGATGAGGTTTCTGAGTCATATACTTCCTCTATCAACCCGTTTAACGGTGAGAAGTTGAAGAAGAGGAAACAGATAGTTGAGAGAGCTATAAAGGTTTTTAACCCCTACCTGATGACGGGCACTGCTCACGAGGGTGGGGGGGGGGGATTAAGGTTTTCAAGGTGAACGCTAGGTACTTGGAGGGTAGTGAGGTTCTTTTGGAGAGGGATTCTATTGCTCCTCTTAACTTGGCAAGAAAGGTGGATGGGAGGGTAGTGGCGTTTCCCTCGACTAGCCCCAATGAGTTAAGGGTGACTGTGTATGATCCCTTAAGAGGGGTGCCCGTGGTGGAATTAAAAGTAATTAAAAGTAAGGAAAAGTCACGCCACGGGTAAACACATTTATGTATTAAACCCGCATAGTGGACATATATTGGCAACTTACCAAGTAGGAGGAAGGTTCGGGATAGTAAACCCAGTGATCGCCGGAAATACAATGTTCTTAGCGAATAGTTACGGCTGGGTAATAGCCCTTCCGCTAAACGAAATATTTCCCTCTTATCAAAGCTATTGAGATGGGGGATTCTTCTTCTACCTTTATATGAAGATCTGATTGCCAACTAACGAATAATAAGAAGTTAACCTTAAAATTTAACGTTTCAATCGGTTTTTTACTGGTTTCGTCGTCAACTACTACTATTCAGTTTAAATTGTACGAAGATATATATTTTTTATGAATCTTGCAACAAGGCTAAGTATTATCATAATCCTTCTAGTATCTTCCTTCGTGTTTTATCTCTTAGCTTTTCACTACGTGAGAATAGGTGGTATGCTATCAGCTATAACGTTCTGGTCAGCAGTTTGGCTTATGATACCTAAGAGGTTCTTCAATATGGTGTGGGGAGAGATTAAAAAAGGCAGGGCCTATTGGATTTCTGCATCCATTTATATGACATTTCATGTACTTCTTTACGGAGCCTTTTACGAAGCATTATTTGGCGGTGTAGAATATTTGCCCTATGTGACTGTTTATTTCGGAGCAGCTGTTCCTCCTCCTCTTCCCTACTTTGTCGAGTACGAGACTGAGGCTATAGGCTTCACTTTTTACCTTTACGGTTTCGTATCGGATGCTATTCCTTATACGATCTTTTTAGGTTTAATCCTCTCCTTACTACTAGGAGCCAACGTTGAAAGAGTATTGGAGTTGTGGAAAGCTGTAAAGGCTAAGAAGAAAAGTATAACACTCGTAGTCTTACCTACAGTTGGAATAATTTCTGGGACATCTTGTTGCCTCTCCTTACCTACTTTGATTATAGTCACTATTGCTGCTGGAATAGGGGCTGTATTTTCAGTTCTACCGATTCTTGCTTCCCCGACTTATTATATACTGGTCTATTATATCCTACCTTTAGGCTCTGTAGCTCTCCTTACGGTCAACTTGAGGGATCTGAATAGAGTGTTGAAGTGTAGATTTAATAGAAACTGGGAAATAAAAAGTGAGACCAAGAGATAAGTTTAAGGTAAAGAGCTTTGGGACTTGTTAAAACTTTATTTACCATAAACGTATAATATGTGGTGTGCGGGGGTGCCCGAGCAAGGTCAAAGGGGTCGGGCTCAGGACCCCATAAGTGAGAACCCCGATGGCGTAGGCCTGCGTGGGTTCAAGTCCCACCCCCCGCATTATTATAAGATTAATTTTAACTAGACCTATTCTTGTCAGATAGCTGTAATTTATGTTAACTTTGTTTGTTGGAGGATCGTTTAGTATTTTTTAGTAACCTCTTTGCTTCACGTTTATTTAACCTTAATACTGTGTTTTTGCCTATTATTACTACACTATCTATTGTATTGTCTATATCTTCTATAGATAATCGCTTCATATCTCTTTTAATTATTCATCTGTTCTTACAGTATCAGTGTTACCATAATCTATTAGTATACTCTAGTATTAACAGATACAATTCCCCCGTCAACTTCTATGTTAGCGATCACATTCTTCTCCTTAACCATGTTTTTGCCCCCTTTCACTAATCCGCCGTTTACGTTCTTATTGAAAATTATTCCTATGTTAGAAGGTATTTCTAAATCCAGATTTATCGTCCCTCCGTCTACCTCAGCATATAAGGTACCTTCTCCGGCATAACGTAATTTAGAGTTAGCAACTCCTCCATTTATTTGTATTTTAGAGTTTACTACGTTTTCCACGTCTGCACGAAAAGCTCCTCCGTCTATCTCAATCGAGACATTTGCAATCGAGTTCTTTAGCGTAATAGCTCCTCCATTAACTTCTCCTTTCAATGAGTTCAATGACGGATAATGTATCACTGCGTAACATCCATCGATCTCTATCCTTAATTCGTTTCCTATATCTTTAGTGTGAAATCCGTCTTCGTCTACACATTTGATTACGGCGTGTGGGTCACCTTGATATATAGTGACCTTACCTCCATTAATACTCACAGTTAAGTCAGGCTTTACAGATAGAGGACCGTTATATACTTCGAACATTTTATGCCAGCCGAAACCCCTAGCGAAAATTTCGTCTAGTTTAGAAGGTAATTCAGCTATTGATTGTATACTCTTAAACAAACTAGAAAGTCCAGGGGTAAGCAAAAATGCACCTTTTTCCTCTTCATCTTCCTCATTACTGTTAGCTTGAGTGGGGGCTTCATTATGTATTTGCCTGATCATGTTTAAAGCCTTAACCCCTAAGGGTGTTAACTCATAATACCCCTGGTCGTTTTTAGATATGAGACCGTTAAGTTTTCTAATGTGAAAAGCCAGTGCCGGACTGTCTAACCCTAAATCCTTTTGTAACTCGGAAAAAGTCTTTGGTTTTTCAGCTAACAGTTGGATTATTTTTCTCCTGATTTCATGAGATATTGCATCGAATATGTCTCCGTTTTGTGACTCCATATTAATTAATATGTCACATGATTTATAAATCCATTAGTAAATTTCAATTTATTCAAATAGTAAAGAGATTTTTACTCCCTCATTAAGCGACTTATCAAAAACGTATGTGAAATATAAAGGTAAAAATAAACAAAAAAAGTAGAGAAAATATCGTAAATAATAGAGACTTAAAAGGGTTTTTAAATATTACTAATGTGGCAGTTTTATTCCTCAGTTTTAGGATAATATACTCTTCTCTCATAAACCTTCAGTGACAGCTCTATACATAAATTCGTTCTAAATTAAACTTTTTAGTCCCGAAAAGACTCGATAAACCATGGTCGATAGATCTTTTTTATTTCTCTTCATATCAAGGGTCGCTAGGAGTATTGCACTAGTCTACGTCAGCCTTTCTATTCCTCTCTACCTTTCATTACTCGGGCTTTCCGTAATCAACGTCGGATTAATAGTGTTTGGAGTGATCGCTTTCTATTCCCTTCTCTCACTGGGTTTAGGCTTATTAGGGGACAGATACGGGTATAAAAAGTCGTTAATAATAGGTGACATGCTCCCCTTATTCGGCATAACCGCACTTAGCTTTACCTCCAACATAAACCTCGTTATACCACTCTTGATCATTACCGGTATAGGCGGAGGGGCTAGCGGTGGTCTAAGAGGTCTCTGGTCCCCCGGGATATCCGCATTAGTAGCTTCAAATTGGAGGGACGAAAAAGAAAGGGTTAAAAAACTCGGTTACTTAAGTTCAGGTGCGAGTAGTGCGAGCGTCATAGGTAGTTTATTGCTCTCCCTCCAACCCCTCATCCATAAACCGGCGGTAGAAGAGTACAGAACGCTCTTCGCTGTAGCTGCAGTATTAATGGCGATTTCAGTAATAAGTATTGCCATAGTTAAGGAGGCCAAAAGACCCAAAAAGACCACAAAGATCATGGGAAAGAAGAGCTTCTCTTACATCTTACGGGTCATAGCGTCAAACACGGTAACCGGGGCTGGGATAGGGTTAGCCGTCCCCTTGCTTCCCCTATGGTTTAAGTTGGCTTACCATGTTACGGAATCCCAGATCGGTCTGGTTTTCACGATCTCGTATTTACTGACCTCTTTGGGTTCCGCCCTAGCTTCAAAAGTAAGGGGAAACACGTTATTTGTAGCCTCAATAACGAGGTTACTAAACGGCGTATTCCTCATAGCAATGGCTTTATCACCTTTTTTTATCATGGCAGCTGTGTTTTATGCTGTAAGGGGTTTTAACGCTGGAATAGGGGCGCCAAATAGAACTGCAATAAACGTTAGGGGAATCTCAGCGGAGGACTACGGTGCTGCGACTAGCATTCAAGGCGTTTCAACACGTGTAGCTCAGTTGAGTAGCGGTGCAAGCGGTATTCTGATGGATATTTGGTTACCTCTACCCGAGATAGTAGGAGGGGTCTTGCAGATAGCTGGCGGTTATATTTATTACAGCTTGTTGAGTAAGGTTAAGAGCGAATGATATTTACATATACTTAAATTGTTCGAATTCGAACTATTTTTATGGAACCCAACGATTTCAGGGCACTTGCCATAACTTCATTAGCTCACTTCATGAACGACGGTACTTTCCTGATCTTCCCTTTGTTAATAGTGTTTACCCATGGCGTAACTTTTCCTTACTTTTAATTACTTTTAATTCCGCCACGGGCACCCCTCTTAAGGGATCATACACAGTCACCCTTAACTCATTGGGGCTAGTCGAGGGAAACACCAATACCCTCCCATCCACCTTTCTTACCAAGTTAAGAGGAGCAATAGAATCCCTCTCCAAAAGAACCTCACCACTCTCCAAGTACCTAGCGTTCACCTTGAAAACCTTAATCCCCCCACCCTCGTGAGCAGTGCCCGTCATCAGGTAGGGGTTAAAAACCCTGATAACCTTCTCAACTACTTGCTTACCCTTCCTCAACTTCTCACCGTTAAACGGGTTGATAGAGGAAGTGTAGGACTCAGAAACCTCATCAACGTCTATCGCTTGAGTTTTCAACATATCCACAAATTTAACAACACTCCACTGGTGAATCCTATGCCTAAGCTTATCATTTTTATTGCTCTCCATCTTCTCCTTAGACCTTGAGGAGAACTTACCAACAATAACCTTAGCCCTTAAATCCCTAGCTAAT
>NZ_JBBHKS010000011.1:0-74887 GCF_037389975.1 Stygiolobus sp. CP859M
CTAACTCGATTTGTCCTTTTCCGTTTGACATCTTTTCAGTATGAAGACGTCTAAAATTAAAAACTTCTCGCTAATACCGACTTCTTGGTATTACCTCCCTAAGATTCCCATAACTGCTGTATTTACGTTAGAGTGATAAATGGAGAAAAGCACTACTTCTGCTGTTCCCACTGTGCCGACAAATTTGAGGCCAGGTTAAAACGAAAGACCCAGTAATAATTAATAGGCTACGGAGCGGCAGGTTTCGCTTCGCTTATTGAGGTAAATGAACTGGGAATTAAGTCGGTTTTAATAGGTTATGGCCCTATTGGAGGTACTTGCGTAAACGTAGGTTGCGTTCCTTCAAAGAGATTACTCCATTTGGGAGAAAAGGGAGGAGATTTTTTCTCATCTTTTGAGGACACAAGACAGTTCGTAAGGAAGGCTAGAAAAGAGAAATACGAGGACGTCCTCATTTATTATGACGTGGAATTAATAGAAGGTAAGGCTCACTTTATTTCTCCTCATGAGGTAAAAGTTGGAGATAAAGTAATAGAAGGTAAGAAATTCATTATAGCTACCGGGTCTCCTCCTTTTATCCCAGAAATTCCGGGATTAAAAGACTTGGAGTACTGGACTAACGTTGAGGCTCTAAACCCTGATGGGAAAATCTCCTCTTTAGTAATTATAGGCGGTAGGGCTGAGGCATTGGAGTTTTCTCAAATGTACAGAAATTTCGGCGTTGAAGTGGCGATCCTTCAGAGGAGTAAAACTCTTATCCCAGATTGGGAGCTGGAGATCTCTCGAGATACAGAGAGTGTTAGAAGAGGAAGGAATTTACGTAATCACAACGTTAAGGTTAAGAAGGTAAAGTGGGGAGAAAGTGACAAGCTAGTAATTACGAACATGGGAGACATAGAAGCTGATTAGATCCTCATAGCTGCCGGAAGGAAACCTAACGTCGATTTGAATTTATCCTCAGCCGGAGTAGAACTAAACGAGAAGGGAGGAATAAAAGTGAATGACGAGCTTCAGACTACTAACCCTAACATTTAAGCTGCAGGTGACGTAATAGAAGATAAGATGTTGGAAGCCTTAGCTGGTTATGAGGGAACTATAGCAGTGAGGAATGCAATTAAGGGAGAGCATAAGAAGATTGACTTCCTTAGTGTTCCTCAAGTGATATTTACTCGTCCAAATTTGACAAGAGTGGGGCTTAATTCCTTTGATAGGGATTTTGATAGTAGAACTGTAAAGATGAAGGACATTGTAAAGGCTCAAATAATTGATGCAGAGAAGGGTCTAATAAAGATGGTAGTGGAGAGGCTCAAAGAGGATAATGGGAGTTCATGTAATGGCCGAGAACGGTGCAGAATTCATAGGCCAAGCAGCATTGGCAATAAAGCATAGGATGACGATAGATGATATTATAGGTACAGTTCACGTGTTTCCTACAGTGGCAGAATCGTTAAGGATAGTCGCTTTAGCGTTTTATAAGGATGCGGAAAAGTTAAGTTGTTGCGTTTAATCAAGTATATGTTCGAAACAACTTAAAATACTTTTTATAGGGATAAAATAACTTCGATTTAGTGTAGAAATTCCTAGTTAGAGAAAATCATAAAATATGGCTTTTTTAAGTTATACGGAGTAAATTAAATTATGGAAGAGAAGTTATCTTCGCCTAAGATCGATAGAAAAGCTTACATAAGAGCTAGGATTTTAGAAACGTTAGATGATATTGACGTAGGAATAAACATGTGGCTTGCGGGAAGGACTAGGAATTCTGCTGGGAAAATATTTAATGCAGTTAAAGCTTTGTTATCAGCTTTAGTAACTAAAAACTTAGATAAACTATCGGCTAAAGACGAGTGGTATGCAAAAAGAGGTTATACTGCACCTACTCATGCATTAAAAGGCATTTCCATTGACCTGGCAAAGTTAGGCTATCGGGACGTTGAGAATATAACTAATTTAGCTTTTCTCCTTCACGATTATCAATATAATGGTTTTGATCCAGATTTTTCTAAATATAAAAATAAGGAAGAAGTATTGCACGATATAATTACGCTAGCGAGAGGCATTTTAGACGATATAAAGAAGGAGTGGTTTAAAGAGGAGTGGGATGAAAAGCTAGACGTTTTATATAGCATAGTTACGTCCGATTTAGAGAGAATGGAGAAAAACTCCGTAAAATAATCCTGTAAGCTAACTTGCATGAGAGAGTAACGCTACTTGCTGTTTATCTTTTCATTCAAGTCATATCATTTCGAGCTTAGAAGTTTTTATCTATAATTCTAATGTTTAAATATATGTGGTTAAAGCAACAATCCATAATATAAAGTCGAAGTTGAAGAAATAAGATCCTTGTATTATTCGATTTCATAAATAATTCCTATGTAGCCGAAGTCTAGAAAATCTATAAAAAATTCTGTAAGTCTCCTATTCACCTTTAAGAAGTCCAGAACCTAAAATTTTAGGGAAACCTTTCTTGTTAAGGTATTTCGCCTCAATTGCCATTGCCTCTTTCAACCTTGGAAAGGATAAAGAGTGATGATATCTAAGGATAGGGGATAGCATAGCGTTAAAATTAATTGAAAATAGCCTTTTAGTACCGCAAACCTTCTCCTGAATTTCAAGGTATTTCCTTAATATCTTTCAGTAACTCGTTAGTGAAAACTACTTTGAATTCCAGTTCATAGACTTCCATCTCTTTTCCCTTACCGTTAAAAGTTATTTCTATTTCATTCTGAAAATTTCCCAAATCCTTGATCTTAACTTCACCTTTCCCTTCAGCGTTCATTTTAACTTGACTTTCCAATATTTTCGAAGAAGCTGATAGAAAGACCTTTTTAAAGGACAGCCTGTTAAACAGTTTTAATCTAATGAATTTATAGTTTCCAGATGAGGTTACGCTTTCGGTATATTTTTCCTCGGAATTAAAGGAAATGACATATTGGATTGCTTTTGATGCTGATGATAATCTTTCCTCAATCTCTTCCTGTTTCATTTTACTTTCCTTAGAAAGTAACTTAATTAATGAAGCATCCATGAGTATATAATTTTTTTGAAGTTAGAAAAGTTTAACAAGAGTTATTAGTCAATAAAATCTTCTCGCAGTTTCTAAAGAGTACAAAGGTCTGAAAATACTTTAATTTCAGAACATCTAAATTTCATTCGTGGAGGAGTTAATTAAAAAGGCTGAGGAAGAAGGAATTGATGTTGAGGATATTATAATAAACGCTATTAGGAATAAAAGCGAAGATCCGTCAATTTCAATAAAGTTGAGAATTGAAATCGCCGAAAAATACATTAATGAAGCAAAGAAATATCTTGAAAACGGAGATATAACTCAAGCCTCGGAGAAGGCATATAAGTCTGCAGAAGAGGTAATAAAGGCACTAGGTGAGAAGCTTAATACTAAAGAATACCAGTTAGCAACTAAGGAAGGCAGGTGGTTTACTTATTATTTATCGTCTGTAGCTTCGTTAACGGAATGGAGTAGAAAGGGTTGGTCTTCAGCTTATATTCTTCACGTTTGGGGATTTCATGAAGGTAAATTAGATATAGATACCGTAAAACGTTATATTACAGACGTTGAAGAAATGGTTGATAAGGCTAAGAAGGAACTCCTAAAAGTATAAATTCCTCCTAACTAATCACATATGACAGTTAATCAGGCTGAAATTGAGGAGATACGCAGAGACTGTGATGCTTCTACGTAACTACTCGTTATTTTTAATTACTCCTAAATATCGTTTTTACAAGTTGTTTTTATATAGTATTACCAAAGTGGTTTTTATTGATGATCCCCCTAACTGATGACGGTCACTGCTCATGAGGATGGGAGTGATAAAAGTGTGGACGGGAGAGTAGTGGTGTTTCTCTCGACCAGCCCCAATGGGTGACTGTGTATGATCCCTTAAGAGGGGTGCCCTTGGTGGAATTAAAAGTAAGGAAAAGTTACGCCACGGGTAAACACATTTGCGGTGAACTAGTTAGAGTGTGTACGTCAGGTCTAAAGGGGGGTCAGACTTTCATTGAGGTTTCATGAATTTGTATTCAACCTCTCGTCCTCATTCCCCTTATTTCACTCCCCGTGCCGTCTACGGGAGCGGTAGTTAAACCACTCCCTTCAAGGACATAGGGAGCCTCATCGAACTCATCCTCCCCCTCACATTGCTCATCGAGTTCACTGTAGGGCTCTCTTCTACATGATAGTATGTAACTACAAAATTTATAAACTCTCATGAGAAGAGCTAGGAATGTTAAATAATATCAAATGACATAAAATTCACGACTTATCGTAAACTTTTGACGACGGCGAACAAGACACCCGTTAACAATTAGTACAGCGTTTTCCAAAAAGCGTAAATATGCAATCAAGTTGAGTAACCGAGAATAACTGAACCGTGGGCAATCCCTTTAATGAGCTCAAGGTCACTATTTAGACCCTCTCTTCCATTATCATCCTATATAACTCGTACATGTTTACCTCACTGACCTCTTCTATTTCACTACCGGAGTTTACCATTTCCTTAACAATTTCACTAATTTTCCCGTCGTACTTGACCAAAAACTTACCACCACCGTACGCCCTGATAATTTTCACTCCTTGAGGAAAGCTCTTAATGTTACCTTTAATATACACTAAGTTCTTTCTCAGTTCCTCTAGTTTGTTGTCCATTATGATTCTGCCATCCTTAATGAAAATTATCCTTGTAGCGAAAATCGGTAAATCAGAGATGTCGTGTGTAGAATATATTATTATCCTACCCTCTTTAATCAAATTTATCTTATCGTATAACATCAACCTGAAGTTTACGTCTAAATTCGCTGTAGGTTCGTCTAGTATCAGAATTTTCGGGTTTTGGAGAAACACTCTGTAAAGGCTTAGGAGTTTCTTCTGTCCGCTACTCAACTTCTCGACCTTCATTTGGGCAGAAAGAGGAATGTCGATAGGCTGAGAGGACTCACCGTAGATTTCAGACCAGAATTTGATGAACTCCCCTACCGTGAGAGTAGTTGGCGGTGAATATTCAGCAGGCATATAGCCTATAAGTTTCCTCACCTTCTCCCCTTCTTTGGAGTAGAGGTCTATTCCGTCAACCTCTACCCTACCCTTAATCGGTCTCAAAACTCCGGCTAAACCTCTTAAAAGTGTGGTTTTCCCGGCACCGTTCGGTCCCACTAATGCGACGACCTCGTTCTCGTTCAACGTTAACGAACTTACTGTAACTATTGTCCTTCCACGGTAGCCGATCTCGGCATCTATGACACTCACTTTCACATACTCAATAACTTTATTCTAGTTATTTAAACGTTCCTTTAAAGACGATTACGGACTTGTAAGTTGAAATGAACGACTAACCGTCAGCGACTGAGTCGTGAAGATGGAAAAGATGAAGAAAATTTACGAACGAGGGTGAAAGAAGAGGACTTTTAAATTACGACGGTAAAGTTACGGTCTGTTATGGGCGTATGATAAATGCAATGAGGAGAAATGGCTCGAGAGTATCGGTAGTATAGAGAGAGTCTGAGTGAGATAACTATTGAAATACACGACGTGCCCCCATCTAGTTCACTCATTCCGAAAGACCTCAAATACTAGCTAAAAGTAGACGATAAACCAGAAATAAAGTAGCTTACGCAGACGTGTTATTTAGTAATAATGAGGTCCAGGCTAGAAACTACAAGAACTAAATACAAATATGAGATAACTTACTATTAGATGAGGTGTTGATGAAGTTATCAATTGACCCCGTTCTTAAGGTGTTCATTGAGAGAGCTTACTTGGAAAATTATGAAAGAAATTTTTACAACGTGATGACTTTAGTTTCTGGAGTTATAGTTTTAATTATCGTTTTTTCGCTCTTCCTCCTCCCTTCTAACGACCTCAACATGCCTAGTAACCCGGCACTATACTCGAGGATATTATACGAAACTTACGGAATCTCTTTACCCCCGTCTAAGGCTGTCGTAGTACTCGCGTTAATACCAATTATCATATTCCTCCCTTCGTTATTTACTTTAATTTTATCCTCTTCTATTCCTTACTATTTTCTTTATAATCTTAGGATGAACAGCGAAATCGAAATATTTCTGAGTTACCTGGGAGGACCGAAAAGGGTATTTTCAATAATTACGAAAGCTTCACTAATATTCACCTTGCTCTATTACATGATTTATTACGGGGTAACGACGGTCTTAATCCTCCTATTTATCCCTGTTCTTCTCAGTTCAATTCAGTTCTTAATACTGTTCTACATAGGCGGACTTGTGATAATCTTGCTGACATTACTGTTAATAATAATACTCAGTTTGAAATTCCCGTCACTGTCAAAGCCCTCCACGTCTTTCGGAAGAAGCGTACCACCGTCGTTAGCTATAGCTTCTCTAGTAAGTGTCGCAGAGTTAGTACTTTTTGAAATAATAAACGCTATGTTCGTATCCTACTCACAAATTACGACATTACTTATCATAGGCTTTAACTCGTCTATCGTGCTAATCTTAGCAGTGTTGTTCATGAAATTCCGAGGTAGCGTTACAGCAGAGGATTTCATAAGCAGGTAATAAGGTTCTCTTCCTAAATTAGGACGAGTTAAATTAGGACGAGTCCTGCTCTAACTTTTGAGTCATATTGCTAAAGATAATGAGCCATACACGGGAATAACTGAAGTTTGTGAACGGGAAAGAAATCACGTGATGACACATCACGCCTTCACTCACAATCAAACCTATTCGTAACGTTTATTACACCTTTAGGATTATAATATTACGTGATAAAGGAACCTTACGCTACTTTACTCAATAACATGCTTAAAATAATGAAGGAGGAGTTCAAAGACGACTTAATTTCAGTTGTAGTTTACGGAAGTGTTGCTAGGGGTGATAATAGAAACGATAGTGATGTTGACTTGCTAATAATTATGAAAAACCTTCCTAAAGACAGCATGCTTAAGAGGATAAGACTATTTGAGACAAAAGTAGAGGATAAGCTGAACTTAGACGAGTACTGGAAGATGGGGTATTACATATCGCTTTCACCCGTGCTAAAAACACCGGAAGAGGCTGAAAAATTCTCTCCACTATATTTAGATATGGTTTATGATGCCGTAATACTCTACGACAGAAATTACTTCTTCACAAGAATATTGCAGAAGTTAAGGGATAGGCTAAAGGAATTAGGTGCTGAAAGGGTTAGGATAGGTAAGAAGTGGTATTGGGTGCTTAAGAAGGACTCAAGATTTGGTGAAACGGTTGAATTTTGACCAATTCGCATATTCTTATATTTCACAAGCTGAGGAAAGAATAAACTTAGCTAAGGTAGAGAATGAAAGGAAGAAGTATAATATTGTAGTGAGATTGTGTCAAGAGGCTGTAGAGTTATCACTTAAAGCCTGCCTTAGGCTTGTTAACATAGAACCTCCTAAATTTTACGATGTAGGTCCTATATTGAAAAACAATGCTGACAAATTCCCCCAGTGGTTTAAAGAGAAAATAGATCTTTTCGTTTCGTATTCTAGGTCTTTAAGGAAAGAAAGAGAGCTTTCCATGTACGGTGATGAGGAATCTAACACTCCACCGGAGTTACTGTATTCTGAATATGATTCACATCAAGCGTTAAAGATGGCTGAAGAAGTATTGGACTATGCTAAGAAATTATATGAGGAGAAAAGAAATAGATAGTTTCTACAAAAGTGGTTATTCGATTTAATGTCACTTGTCCCAATAATAGAGTGTACAAGAGTTTGGCCTCCATAATGACTAATAGTCAACCGGCTGATCTGACTTTCTTCCCGCCATAGAAGGGTTCCCTTCCAAAGTGGCTCATCATTCTCGCCATCGGCTCGGACTACATTTGGTGAGCAGTCGAGATGTGCAGAGAACCAAACTCCTTTACATTTTAAAGTACCTGAGGGATTAGTATCCTACGTATCGAGAAAAGGGCTTCTTTATTGCTGGCTCTCTTTATTAAATTTAGTGTCAAGGGAATATATTGTTTACCCATTGACTAAGCATACATCTTTTTCACGTGTTAGAGAGTAAAGCTAAACACAAATGTTCTACCCCATTTTCTCTACATTTTTTAAGAAAATACTCTTCGTTAAAGTCATTACGAGCTTTGGAATACTTTATGACGTCCTTAGCTTTTAGGACGTCTTTCACCCCCCTCTGTTTAGAAGATATTACGTAAAGTACTGCTAAATCTTCCGGTGAAGTTATGTAAATCCTTCCAACACCTTTGATTACGGCCTGCCTCCTCTTAGAGAGGAACTCTTTGGTTATGTTATACCCTGGAGGTTTAACTAAGTCAACCTTTATATCGTCGATAATCATTACGTATTGCCAATGTCCTACGTCATTGGGAGTTATTTTATATTGTGAAGATATATACTCGATCAATTCCGCTAACCTCTCATAATCATCTAAATCTACCAAGAAGTCTATATCCAAGGTCGTCTCAGGCGGTGCATAAAAGTTCCTTGCAAACCTACCTATAAGTGCGTAATCCGGGTAGAACCTCTCTATTAGTCTCACCGCTTTTCTGAAAGCGTTTTTGTATTTCCATTCGATCTCCAAAATTCAACACCCAAGCTTAATGAAAGTAAGACGTACTCGACCTTGGTCATATTCGTTTCCCTATCTAAGTAATAGTTTAAGTAATCCCTTACCTCGTTGTCGCTAACCTTATATTCTCTCGCAATCGTAAACAGCTCTTCCCATTTCTTTAACCCCTCTTTTCTTCCTAGGTAATACCTCTTTGGTCTTTTACTTAATTTGTCCCACATTGTCACGTAAATGTAATCTCCTTTAACTTGGATTTTCATTACTAAAATATACTATGAATTCATAGTATATATGCATTCATAAACGATTAAAGCTTAACCACATATTTCGGAGAGTAAGCCAGCACGTGAAAATCACCCATGACGGAATATTATATCGGGAGTCCTGTAGTCTAGGGGGATTTTAGTAAAAGAAATTAATACAAATAGAGACTGAGATAAGATAGGTTTTAAAGTTACTTTTTCTTATTTTTAGGAAGTGTAGGGATTATCATCTAAATGTCAACCATCATCTTTAGGATAATGAACTTACGAAAGTTCTAGAAGATATCGAGATAGCAAGGAATTGTTAGTATAGTATTAATGATGTTAACAACGACCCTCACCAAGTATGTTGAACTTAACAGAAGTTTCATTGGCATTACAATATAACCTTAATCAGATAAGAGAAGTAGTAGTACAAAATATAATATTGGAAGGTTAAAAAGGAACGAAAAAACTGGCATCTCTGATAAGTTCCCTATTAAAAAAGTAGGAATTGAAATAAAATCTCATTAGTTTTTCTAATAAGTAATCCCGGTCTAACTAGTTAATTAATATTTAAGGTATGGAATTACAAGCTTCCACTCTACAAATTTTATGTTTACTTCAATTTTTACATTTTTATAATATATTAAGTATTACTTCAGACTGTGTAATACGTCATAAGATTAAGCTCGTTAATCTCCTCCAGAAAATATTGTATAACTATATCCCCCGTCTCGATAACGAAAAGATATTTTACAATTACTTCAATACAATTTATATAAATTATTTATAAACAATACTCTAACCTTTACAATTCGATATTATGATCACTAGTGGAAAGTATTAGAAAAAGCTTATAAATACTAAAAGCATAAATATATTAAAAATATGAGATTTCTAGATAAATAGTCCTAACCCACTTAATTTATATTACTTGATAAAAAAAGTATATTCACAATAAATTCTATTTAAGGTATAAATATCTCGTAGCTTAACTCTGAATACAATATCATGCATTCATGATTTATTGATCTGCTCTTGAGTATAAGGACTTTTAGAAAGATGTAATTGACGTTTATAACAACGTGAGACCGCTCTACGGGAGGAAAGATAAGGCTTATATTAGGAAGAGAATAGAAAGTAACTTGAGAAATTATTCATTTACAGTATAAGCCTGAATTATTATATAATTTTTAAGGAAATTAGACTCTTTAAATTACAACCTTAATTAACTATAAATACCTCTTAAACGTAAAGGCTTATTATGAAAACTTCTGAGATATTAAGGGAAAAAGTAAGAGAACTATGGGAAAAATACGTTAAACATGAATTCGTCAAGCAAATGAGGGACGGTACCCTACCGTTAGAGTCCTTCCGTTATTATTTAATTCAGGATTCTAAGTACGTAGAGGTAATGTTAAAGAGTCTAATGAGGGCCTCCTCATTTGCACCTACTAACCAGGCTACTAAAGTCCTATCCTCTATACTTTCAACGAGGGACAAGGGAATGGAAGTACACAACTATCTCTTGGATAAGCTAAACATAACTCACGAGGAAATAATGAGGACTGGATATAACTTAGCAAATTATGTATACACTCGTCACTTGTATTATTACTCTACTAAAGGTTGGAAGGAGTTTTTATCAGCTTGGTCTCCTTGCATGTGGGGTTATTATGAAGTGGGAAAGTTTGTTATAGAGTCCCCAAACCAACTGTATTCTAAATGGGCTGAGTTTTATGCTTCAGAGGACTATAAAAGAAGGGTTGATGCGATCCTTGAAGCTTTAAACTCATATGAGTTTAACGAAAACTTGCTAAAACCTTTTTCTGCAAGTGTTAGGTTTGAAATACTGTTTTGGGACTATTCCTTAAGGAGGGAAGAGACACCTTTTTACGAGATCACGTAGTTTTGGTTAAGCCTATTTCCTCACCACCCTAGAAAGGCTAGGGTTTCCCTCATCTATTCAGAGTTCCATGTATAAAACTATTCTTCATTAATACACGATACACCAGTTCTTTTTTAATTAGAGCTAAAAACTTACCGCGTAAAGATTTAGCTCTTAAGTGATTATGGGTTTTTAAGACAAGACGTAAATTAAGAAGTTAAATTCACGTAAAACTTCATGGTGATTATGACTTCACTTAAGAAAAAGCTTAATAAAAAGAAGTCAAGAAAAACACGTGGCTGTTAAGTTTTACTATCATGAATTAAAGCTTTTCATAGTCTCTGTCCTCTCGTTCCTAACAATACATTATTCAACAACTTTTTACATAACATTGCCGTATATACATAACCTACCTTATCGTGAGGTGATAGACGTAATCGTAAATCTTGTGGTCTATTCTTTCGTTCTGTCCTTACTGACTTATAAGCTCTTTAGGGGGAACGAACTTGGAAAATACTACATCATCTGGTTCTGGTCTATATTCCTTAACTACTACTTTTTTGGTGTTTCCCTCTATTTCCCTTTTCATCTAGGTATATTTACCGGTGTAACGTCTGCTTTATTATACTCCATCCCGCCATCACTAACAATGTCCGCAGTAAGGATCAAGAATAAGGCTTTTACTGGGTCTTTACCTACTCATCAATTATGGGCTGGTACAGTAATGTTCGCTTCACTGTTTTTACTCTCCCTTTATACTGGGATAATTATTAATACCTTTATTTATGGTGCACTAGCTGGGCTTTTACTGTCTTTCATAGCTGTGGGGACTAGGCAGACCATGATAAATCTTTCATTAATACCTTTATTCATTATAGCCCTTTATTATTCTGGCGACTCAATATATCACGTAACTCCTCTTACTCTCTTACTTGTTTTCGGGAGTTCTCTCCTTATCTTCTGGGTATCTATGAAGCCAGCACTCATGGTCAATCGCTTCACGGGTGAGGTTACTCCATTAGGAGTAGTATCTTCTATTTCTTTATCGTTATTCTTTCCCATATTAGTTCTAGCTTTGTGGTTTGTAACACGGATTGTAACTGTAGCATTTAAGCACAGTGATTACATTTCGCCCCTCACGTTGTCAACGATCCCTATAATCTTCTTACCTACTGTGATAAGTAGCACCGTAACGGACTATTTTAGGGGAAAAGAGCTTAATAAGATAACAAGGTATTACGGCGGTGAACCAGGGACAGGGATAATTGGCGGAGTAGGTCTTGCCGACGGTTTATGGCTAGACTTAATAGGGGTTCTGACATACTACTTAACGGTACTTAGATTCGGGTTCCTTGACGGCACCATACTTTATGTGGTAATAATAGTCCCAGCTATTGCAATTCTCTTGAGTTTTGCTTAGCTGAGTTTTCCTCCCAACCGGAGGGGCGAGGCTTTTTAACCTTTTGTAATTAGAGTATTACAGTGATTAGTTAAGCCAAAGAGGAAATAGTTTGCTAGAAGGGGTGTTAGGATGAGTAGTAAGAAATTAGGCATGCTAGGGAAAATGATAATGAGTCTAGTCGAATCTGCAGTATCTCCAGAAGCTAAAGAAAAAGCTATTAATATGACATCTGGAACAAAAACCGACGTTGTTTTGTCCCTAAGACTGTAACTCTTTTACGTAACTACTCACTACCTTTAATTACTTCTTATCCCATCGAGAGAGTGTCCTAAGCGCAAATAATTAAATAAATCTATGTACAAGTTTATAGATAATTATTGAAAAGTAAAGAAAATTAGCTGAGAAATTTTATGAGTATTTACAAGAGCTTAAGGACGATCCAGAAAATTACACCATAATATGGTATCAAGAAGTTAAGTTAGAAGATGTATAGAAAATAAAACGGGAAGATAATCCCATGTTTTTAGCCCTTGAAGGGAATAAGGTTGTTAGATCATTGCAAGTTATAAGAGGCAAATATTTTGGCATTGCTAGACAAAATCATGTTAGCGAATTGGCTTATTCAGTATCTAAGGAGTTCAGAGGGAAAGGATTAATTTATGCACCATTCTCAGACGCTTTAGAAAACGTGAAGTTAAAAATAATAACAGTTTAGGTTGATGAGAGGAACATAAGGTCCCAGAAGCTTTTAGAGAAATTAAACTTTGCCGAACTAGGTAAAATTAACGAGTTCATATACTCCTTGAGAAATGGATTTATATAAACTTATTATTTTATGTAGGGAACGAGCATTATGTACTAAAAAGAGCCAAAGAAGAGTTAGAAAGAAGGGGATTAAATATTTAGATAGTTAAGCTTAATTATTGGTAATTCGATTATTTTTTGGTAAAAGATGGAGAAAGTGGTAATAAAGAGAGTTGACAGCCAAGGAAGGATAGTTATACCAAAAGAATGGAGAGACAAGTTTAACACCGATGAGTTCATCCTAGTTCTAAAAGACGATAGGATTGAGCTTTACCCCCGTGCTTCAAACTTAACAAAACTTATTGATAGCATAGATGTTGAAGAATTGCCAAGTGATTGGCATGAGCTTAAACGTAAAGTTTATAGATTCTAACGTGTTCATTTATGCAATACTTAAACCAAAACGTTCAGTCAATGAAAAGATTAAGAAAATGAAAGAGAAAGCAAAGGAAATACTGGCAAAAATTGATAACGGGGAGGAAAAAGTTCTAACTACTGTAGTCCACATCTCTAAATCGCTAACGTAATTGAGAGTTTATCTAACCTCACAACCTCAATTAAGGTTATTGAAAACATAATTAACAATGAGAATATTATCATAAAACAAGTCACAGTACAAGATTATACTGAAGCTGTTAAAATAGCCGATGAGGAAAACGTTAGCATTAATGATGCTCTGGCTTATGTTGTAATGATGAATAACGGTATTAACGAGATTTACACTTTTGATGAAAAACATTTTAAGAAATTAAATGTGAAGATTTTGTGAATATCTGTAATATTTTTATGTAATTATTCATCATTTTTAATTATTTCTAATCTCCGTTAATGTGATAAGGTAAGCTAAAGTATGGGAACGTATTTCAACTCAACTACAAAAGTTTTATATTATAATACTGAACCTTGTATAGCATTTATTGGGAAAATCTTTGCAGTTTGAGGGATGCTTGAAAACTTTTTAAAAACATCCCTAGAGTGTTCAATGAAGTTCTTCATCTTCTTGGTGTACACTACAAAGTGATTAATTAACCTGAATTATTATTCTCCTTGATAGAAGACGGTGCTTCTTTAGCGAAGTTTTCGGCCCCATAAATCTCCCTTAATTTTCCTCAAACACAGTGTATTACCTCCACGTATTAATTATGAACCTTTTCTCATAAATACTTCGCATTTGGTAAAAAGGTTTAATTTTAAGGTGCAAAAAAACTATCATTATTTAACGTCATGAGAATCTATAGTGACCATAACATCACGGTAAGCTTAAGTTTTCTGACACATATAATATACCGTGCAGGCTTTTACCGTGAAGGAGGTCATTTATCACATAACTCCTCACGGTAACTTTAAGGAGTACAGAGAAGTAACCGCGACTCGTTATTTCACGAGGCATGGGTGGACTTTAACTAAGGTACATGAGGACAAAGTCCCAGAACACGAACCATGTACTTCGTATAGGTCTCCAGCAGTAGATCAGTTTTCCAAAGCCGAGGGGATCAGAATTACGGAAGGTTATGCTATTTCTAAGTTACTCACTCGTGCAGTTGACCAATGCGTAGAAGAAAAAGTCGTCAACATCGTGGAATACAAAGGTGTTAAGTTCTCCTATGCTGGAGACCCCTCTGATATCCCCACAGTAATAGACTACCTAAGGGGCACGGTTAAGGAGACGGCACAGTCAAGGGTGTTTAGCTTAGAACGGACTTATGGTATTTTAGACCCCGAGGTGACACTTCATCTTTTCCATCACGTTATATTTATGTTGAGGGCTGACAGACCTATGTTAAAGCTTGAAGAGAGGTTTTCACAGAGTGTGACTTTAATAGACGACCCGTTGAACCAGGAGCTCATCGGTTTTTCTACATTTGATGACGAGGGAGTGAGGACTAGGAGAAAAGAGGTCATTGGAGACGGTTACGTATTAAGTTATTTGGGAACACTAAGTAGAGGTCAGCCGGGTAACGCCAGAGGGGTGATCCCTAAGCCAGATTACTTCAACCTAGTCGTTAAGAACGGGGACTGGAGTTTAGAGGAGTTAAGGGAGGAGACGAGAGAGGGGTTGATTATAACCGGCGTTGAAAGGAGTGAGTTAGTAAAGAACAGTATAAGGATCTTTCCAAAAAGAGTAACGCTGATAGGAAAAGGGGATATACTGGTCAGAGAGATAGCTATCCCTTTACAAGAGCTCGACACTATTGATGCGTTGACTAAAGAAGTTAGGAGCGGTTATATTGACGACCACCACGGAGGTATAGCCCCTTATCTGAGGATGAAGGTTAGACCAATAATATATTAATTGATGATGTCACAAAACTATAAATGAGCGACACTGGTATATTCAATCAAAATACACTAGGTTAGTTTAGAATCTCTCTAATCTTACTTATGTAGCTTCTACTAATCTACGTTGACCTGGCTGAAGTTACATCAATTCTTTTTCCTGCCTTTTTAAATGTTATCCTTTACTCATTAGAGTAGGCATTATAGCTACATCAGTGCCTGAGAGTTTAACCTGAGGCGAACGTAACGGGTTTATTGACTTTACACGGTATCATTGATTAAGTTTGGAGTTAGCATCGTAAATTGCAAAGAGAGACTTAAAAAAACGAGTTATATGTGAGGCTACTTTTTATTAAAATCCTTTTATATATACGAAAGTTAATTTCAAATCATGCCTTTTGATTTTGAAGACCTTGGTATGGGAGTACTCTTAATAAAGCCAAAGGTCTTTCCCGACAAAAGAGGGTTCTTCCTTGAAGTGTTTAAGTCTACAGATTTCAGTAAACATAACATTCCGATACCCCTCCAAGTTAACATGTCCTTCTCAGTCAGAGGAGTAGTGAGGGGTTTACATTATCAGATAACACCAAAGGAACAAGGAAAACTTGTGTTCGTCCCTAAAGGGAAAATATTAGATGTCGCAGTTGATATCAGAAGGTCTTCCTCAACTTTTGGAAAGTATATAAGTGCAGAATTAAGCGAGTCAAACCACTACATGCTATGGATTCCTCCGGGGTTTGCCCACGGTTTTCAGGCGCTCGAGGACTCTCTAGTTGTTTACTTCGTTACTCATAACGAATATTCACCTCAACATGAGAGATGCATTAACTATTCGTATATTGACTGGGCAATAAAAGAGATTATAGTAAGCGATAAGGACAGACAATGTCCTCCTCTTGATAAGGCTGAAGTGTTTTCTTAAACTCTCCAGTGTTCTTGTTAATTTATTACAAATAAAAAGATATATAAGGGTCTCCTATCGTTTTCACAGTTTAATTAATTTTCCTTATAATCAATTTTATTTAACACTTTATTAATTATTCTACAAGATCTTTTTTCTATTACATCAGTAGTGAAAAAAGATTTATAATTTCTATTGAATAATAAGTACGATGCGGGTATTACTAATAGGAGCCTCAGGTCAGTTAGGCGTTGAAATAGATAAATTACTTTCTAAAAAACACCATGTCATCAAGTTGTACAACTCATCAGAAATCCCTGACGGTTATAAGATGGATATAACCGATTTTGCACATCTGGAAGATTTCATAATCAAGACCAGACCCGAAGTTATAATAAACACTGCAGCTATGACTGACGTAGACAAGTGCGAAACAGAAAGAGAGAAGGCGTATAAAATAAACGCTGAAGCAGTAAGGCACATGGTGAGGGCAAGTAGGGTAATAGATGCTTACTTTATTCACATCAGCACGGACTACATTTTTGACGGAATAAAGGGCAACTACAAAGAAGAGGACTTACCCAACCCGATAAACTACTATGGACTCACCAAGCTATTAGGAGAGACCTTTGCTTTATCATATGACGACAGCCTTGTTATAAGGACTTCTGGAGTGTTCAGGCACAAGGGATTTCCAGTCTACGTGTATAAGACATTGAAAGAGGGAAAGACAATCTTCGCATATAAAGGTTATTACTCGCCTATTTCCGCAAGGAAACTCGCTTCAGCTATAGAAGAGTTGTTAACCCTTAGAAAAACCGGTTTACTAAATGTTGCAAGCGAGAGGATATCACGTTATGAGTTAGCATTAAAGATTAAAGAAAAGTTCAATTTGTCAGGAGAAGTGAGGGAAGTAGATGAGGTTAAAGGGTGGGTAGCTAAGAGACCCTTCGACTCCTCTTTAGACTCCTCCAAGGCTAGGAAGTTCTTATCCGTTGATTTTTACAGTTTAGACCTAGACGGTATGGTGGTATGAGATGGAGGCGGTAATCCTACACGGAGGACAAGGGACAAGACTTAGACCGTTAACCCACACCGGTCCGAAACAGTTGATAAAAGTAGCAGGGAAACCGGTTTCACAGTGGGTTTTAGAGCAGATCAGAGACGCTGGGATAAGGGACGTAATAATTATCTTAGGTGATAACACGCCCACACGTGTTGTAGACTATTACGGAGACGGTAGTAGGTTCGGAGTGAGGATAACTTACGTTTACCAAGGTAAAGCTAGAGGACTAGCTGATGCTGTTTATAAAGTGAAGGACGTAGTGTCGGATAGGTTCTTAGTTTACTTAGGGGACAACGTGGTTCCTTACGATCTGAGTAAGTTCTCCTCTTTTAAAGGCTCGGCTTCAATCCTACTCGCTAAGGTTGACAACCCTAACAGGTTTGGAGTAGCAGTGATAAAGGACGGGAGGGTCATAAAACTAGTCGAGAAGCCTAAAGAACCGATTTCTGACTTAGCCCTAGTAGGTGTTTACGGGTTCACGAGGGAGATCTTTGATGTTATCGAGTCGTTAAAACCAAGCTGGAGAGGCGAACTTGAGATAACAGATGCATTACAAGGACTAATAGACAGAGGTAGGGAAGTGGATTACGAAATAGTTCAGGGTTGGTGGAAGGACACGGGAACTCCAAGGGATATCTTAGAGGCCAACGCATTCTTGTTAGATAGATACGCTGAAAGGAAGGTTCAAGGTGTAATAGAGAACTCTACAATTGACGGCAGAGTAATAATCGAGAAAGGAGCCGTAATAAAGAACTCTGTGGTAAGAGGGCCAACTTACGTAGGAAGGGACACGAAAATTGTCAACTCCTATGTAGGACCTTTCACTTCTGTTGGCGAGCAGAGCGAAATAACAGACAGTGAGATAGAGTACAGTGTAATCCTTGACCGCGTTAAGATAAGGGGAGTGACACTAATGGACTCTTTGATAGGAAATAACGCTACTGTTGAAAAGGGTGGAAGGTGGCAAAAATTAATTATAGGCGAGAACTCTTCGGTGATACTATGAAAATCATCGTAGTTGGGGGAGCGGGATTCATAGGTTCTGCTTTCGTGAGGGAGTTAAACAAGAGGGGGATCAGACCCCTTGTAGTCGACTTATTAACCTACGCTGGGAGAAAGGAAAACCTTAAGGAAACAGACCACGATTTTATCCAAGCTGACGTAAGGAGCGAGCAAATACACAATATAATTAAAGACTATTCTCCTGATGTAGTGATAAATTTCGCAGCTGAGACTCATGTAGATAGATCGATTTACAAACCCCAAGATTTCATAACCACTAACGTGCTTGGTGCCATAAACCTACTTGAGGCTTCAAGGAAGTTCGGTTTTAAATACATCCACATTTCAACAGACGAAGTCTACGGTGAGGAGTGCGGAGATGAGAACTCACCTTTAAGGCCATCATCGCCTTATAGTGCCTCTAAAGCATCAGCTGACCTATTCGTAAAGGCTTACGTAAGAACTTACGACATAAACGCGATTTTAGTGAGACCGTCTAATAACTACGGTCCCAGGCAGTTCCCTGAAAAGTTAATACCTAAGGCTATAATTAGGACACTGCTAGGGATGCATGTGCCGGTGTACGGTGATGGCAAAGCTGAAAGGGACTGGACATTCGTAGAGGACACTGCTAGGATAGTTTTCGACGTGATGAGTAAAGCGGAGTGGAAAGGAGAAGCTTATAACATCCCGGGTGGACAGAGATATAACGTGCTCGAGATACTGAAGATGTTGGAGGAAGTGAGTGGCAAAGAGGTTAGGATAAAATTCGTCTTAGATAGACCTGGTCACGACAGAAGGTATTGTATGATAACAAGGATGAAGTATGAAGTAACACCCTTCAAAGAAGGACTGAGAAAAACTTACGAGTGGTATTTAAATAACAGATGGTGGTGGGAGCCGTTAATTACGGATAAGTTCTTCGTAGAAGATGAGCCGTGGTTAGCAGTAAAGGGTAAGTAAACATTTAGGTAGTTTAAGGGAACTAGAGTTTTAGATAGCACCTACCACACTGTACATCTTATATTAATTTTTAGCCTTCTTGACAATCTCCCTGATTATCTCTAAGTCTATCTTGATGTCATATTTAGACTTCTACAACACTTTCTTCCACTTCTGCAATTCCTCAAATATCATTTAATATTACATTTTAATGATTAAGAATCTTCATCGTAAGGTTTTAAGTCCTTTCTGCAACTTCTATCATGTACTTGTAGAGGACGCAATGGAAAACTATGTAAGCTCCGCTTAATACCTCTCAGAGATATCCTACCTTTTTCTCATTCTCCTAAGTCCCTCTTTGTTATTGAGCCTTATAACTAGTTCAACTCTTTGATAGCATATTAAGTTTTTAGCAAGCTAGAATTACTAATACGTATTCGAGTGTATATTTGAGTTTGTTTGAGATCGAGCATAGTTATTATTATTTTCCTAAACTTTTATGAAAATGAAAAGAAGTCTATATCTTTTTCTTAAAGGTCCTAATAGAAAAAAGAACTTGAGTTTTACTGACTACGGCGTATTACTTGCAATGATCCAAAATGATATTTTTATCTAGCTAGCTTTGACTCCAATTTTGATGGTATATAGGAGAAAATTGAAGATAGAATTTGTGTACTATTCAACGGTAAAATACTAAATCTGAAGAAAATATTATAGAGAGATAGTCATTGTCTGGATTTAGATTTAATGTATAACCGTTGTGTACAAAATTTCTAAATTTCCGAGACTGTAACGCTTCTACGTAACTACTAGTTATTTTTAATTATTTCTGAATATCGTTTTTGATGTGACTATGATTACATAGTATTACAATAGTTTTTATTGATGATCTCCCTAACTGATGACTGCTCACAAGGATGTGCGTCAAAACCGGATGGGAGGGTTTTAGTGTTTCCTCGACTACCCCCAATGGGTGACTGTTTATGATCCCTTGAGCCCGTGGCAGAAATAAGGAGAAGTTACACCAAGAGTAAACACATAATCCTTCATAAATAATTTTTTAAAGTGTATAAAGATTTACATCATATGGCACTCATATTACGTGGCAGTTTTTTAGAATTGTTCGGTACTCGTCGTTATGGTCGTGGTATTAGTCAAGGTATTCTTGGTATTATATTTGTTTCCACGATCATGGTCACTGCACCACTTAAATATACTAATATCGGACTAGTCATTATCGTGGAGCTAATTTCTGTGTATTTTTTAATTGCCTTTATATATGGTGTCAGAGCATACTTACAATATTTAAGCCTTGTTAATTCAATTTCCATTTATACAACTACAGATAATAAACTGGTTGTAGAAACAGTTATTCCTAAAGAAAATACTGTACGTCAAGTGAGTGCTACTAGGTGTTGGGTAAGTGAGTATTATCGTAAGGAGAGATCTTCATCACAGTATTCATCATGGAAAAAAATAATTAAAAATATAATAATTGGATTTATTACAAGTTTAAACTTTGATGAGTTGAAGTATTTATCAAGGAAAACTTTCGTCTTTGACTTGCCGGTAAGGATAAGGAAAGTTAAGGTTAGTATTAAAGATTCTCCGACATTTTGTCTCGGCGTTATAGATCCTAAAAAATTTTATGAACTCTACGGAGTTGGTAATTTTTACGTATTAGGATCTGCCATTTACCCTGGGCTAGTTTACGGTTTAAAGATAAATTCAAATGAAATTAATGATATTAAGAATGAAATTGAATATTATGATAAAATTTGCGAAAGAGAACCTAGATTATGTGACTTTAATGAGAGAGTTAAATTAAGAGTTAAATTAATGGATAGAGTGATAAAGATTGTTCATAATTTTGTTTATAATCATACTCTTGAAGGTTATTTGATTAACGATTCTTACTTGATTTTAGGATTATCTAACGCTATTAATGAATTACTCAAGTATTCTACATTGGAGGAATAATAAAAAGGTAGATGTTTACGTAAAGAATTTGTAAAATATTAAATATTTTCTACGATTTCATCGCGTTAATAAAGAGAGGCAAAGAAAGACGAGCTCACAATTTTAAATAATATTAATTTTTTATTTATAAAAATTCAAAAGTAAATTTTAACTGACTTTTCCGTTATCACGTAAAAGAGAGCCCTACAATGAACCCAATGTGAGGACGAAGCTCCCGTTTGTCCCTACACTTTCATTTCAATCATTTTATGTTCATTCGTGATCGAGTGTAGGGACTTAGCCCTTAACCACCCACTTACTGTAGGTGGGTCATGGGACTCCTTCGAGCCCAACGACACGGGGTTCACATCTCCACGTTCACTCCCACCCTTTTGGGTAACACCTACGTCGGTTTGAGAGATCATCATTTATCAACAAAAATTCGTTATAAACAGAATATAAAAAATTTCTAACAACGCGAAAAAGGATTCACCCCAAAATTAATATTGGCTTTTATTTTATAAAAATAAGACAAACTATTGAAACTAAAGAAAAAATAAAAGATATGAAATAAGGTAAGATAAGGCTATTGGAGAAGCCCAATAATAGAAGTAGTAGTGAAATAACTGAATTGTATATGAATGATGAAATAGAAATTATGGGTAGCATATAATCACTTCGAATTATAATTGATGCTAATAAGTTCAAATTTGGCGATATAATTCCCCATGCAAATTCAAAAAATAAGACTCCTATGAAAATACCATTAACAATAAGGATAAAGGATATTGCGAGTATGGAAAAAGCTATATATAATTTATTTTTAATATCTAGATTAATTTTATAAGAGAATAAAGTACCCAAATTTAATATTATAATCATAATAGAGAGAAATAAACCTAAATCCTTCTCATGAAATCCCAAATTCTTCATAAATATCGGCCAAGTATATATAAAATAATTAAAAGAAAAATAAATTAATATATTTATAAAAATATATAAGATAACATTTCGAGAAAAAATTGAAAATATATTTTTTCTTAATTTTTCAATATTTAATATATTAATGGTATTATAAGTATTAATTATTTCTTCTTGATTTCTAGAATATAAAGTTAGAGTTAGTGAAGTTAAATACAGCACAATAGAAGCTGACAGTATTATTGTCAATGGCGATGAAACAAATGATCCAACCATTCCTGCCAGAACTCCTGCAATAGAACTGAAAACTCTACTTAGGTGGAATGCTTTATCTCTTTCTTTTATTTCAGCTTCACTCATATATACAAATAGGTATAAGGAAATCAATGCGTCACCGGTTCCGATTAGAATGAATGAAAATAGAGAAGGATAAATGAGTAATAGCGAAAAACCTAATGCATTAAGTAAAATACCCAAACTAATTAATAAAAGTTTATTATGTTTATATGATATAAATCCTATAAGCAATCTTGAAAAAGTATTACTAATCAATTGTATTGATCTGAAAATTGAAAGTGTGTACAAAGAAATACCTTGATCTATTAAATAAATCGGATAGTAAGGACCTAAATACTGAGTAATGAAATAAAGTAACGTAGATATTGCAATATAATTTTTGGCTTTTACATCCATCTTTTACCCTCAATTAAATATTCCGAAAACTACTTTAATCTTAACTCCCAGGTCGAGAAGAACTCGTCAAGCTATTCAAATCCAAAACGCGTTAGTCTGTCTTTGTATGTTATTAATACGACGTCTACACTCCTTCCCTCAACCAGTTTGAATAGCCTTAACAATCCTTTCCTTTGCGTGTTTAACCCGCTGGCAATATCTTTCAGTACTTCAGCTACCTTGTAACCTTTTGCTGTTGCGTAATTTGTTAGGTAGTCTATTTACCTTTCCAAGTCCTCTCTCTGGTCAGCCGAGAACACCCTAGCGTAAATTACAGCCCTCGTCTCTTCCCTCCTTTCTAAGTACTTTTTAATCTCGCTGTAAGGTATCCTATACTTCCCTCCTTCAGTCGTTACCGCCCTTATCCTCCCTTCTCTAATCCACCGTAGGAGAGTTGAGTATGAAATGCCGAGTAGTTGGCAAGCCTCCTTGGGTCTCAGTAGTCTCTCCACAAGATTGGTTGATAATAAATGAATATAAAAAGATCTCTGTTAACGTGGGAAAGGATTCACACCTGTTCGACAATTCCGTTAATATGAAATAAGTTAATGACCTTGAGCAGCTGGTTCTGCATTTGAATGTAGAAACATCTCTCTTCTAGTGACCTTTAGAGACTATTAAAGTGACGATTTCGCTATAATATGGTTGTTAACGAGATCATAATAATATAGAATGTAGTTAAGCGAAGTTAACACGTGGGTTTTCGGATTAAACATTTTAATACACCGAAAGAGAAAAATATCTCGTGAAAGTAAATCACGGAACACTCATTACTTCACTCCCTGCAGAAGTAACGTACCACGATAGAAAAAAGTCGGTATTGCCGAGGAAATACGTCCAAAAGGAGGGTAATTTGAGACTTTTTGTTCCTCCTTATCTCATCGATAGTGTGGCAGAAGTTCTGAGAAATCACGGGTTTAAGGATTTAAGGCTCACTTTTCACAAGGGTGAGAAATACTCCTTGTCGAAAAAGCTCTTGAAGATTTGGGAGCTTCATGTTAGAATTTTTTCCGACGGATTTATTGATGCCCACTTTGAGATAAGTAGGGATTTCCTCGAACATCTACATCACTCTACCCTACCCTCTCTATACGAAGTCTTCGATATTTATAAAGAAATATACCCTAAGATCCACATTTACGATGCAGGGAACAAGAAGTGGATTTCTGAAGTAATAAGCAAATATACGTTGAGTTTGAGGGCTCCTAAAACCGTCACTAAGTGGAAGCCGTTGTTTTACACATCCTTAATATTAATGTTTGTGGGAACGGCTCTCATCCTGAAACATTGAACTAAATATGTTCACTCCCTTTTCGGCTAAGGCTAAATAAGACGTTGTTGAATACTTATCTATGAAAATAGCCGTAGTCGGGTGTAGAGGTTTCGGCAGAGTCCACTTAAACGCTCTATCTGAGTTGAGAAGAGACCGTGAACTTGAAGTGTACGTTTTCAGCAGGGCTGAGAAGTATGCAAAAGAGTATCACAAGGAGCTCGACGCTGAAGGCTATTTCACAAGCTACGAATAAGTCCTGAACTCCAATGTAGACATTGTAGACTTAGTTGTAAGTCATGACGCTCACGAACCTATGGGAGTCTCAGCTACGAGGAGTAAGAAGAATGTTATGTTAGAGAAACCTATCGCCAGGAATGAGGAAGAGGCGATAAGGTTAATTGAGACAGCAAAGACAACTGGGGTAAAGTTCATGGTGCTAGAGAACCACTACTTTGATCCGTCAGTCTGGAAGGCAAAGGAGCTAATGGAAATGATGGGAGGTATTTCGCTAATCTTGTTGAGGAACACGAGGTTTAATTCGCCTCAGGGGTGGAGGAGAGTAAAGGATTTGATGGGAGGTGGAGCACTGATTGACGGAGGTATACATTTCGTAGACACGTTGTTGAACCTAGGGGGAGACTACACGAGTGTTAATGCATTGTGTAATTCAACATTTTCTGGACTTGAGGGAGAAGATACTACGGTTGCCGTGTTTAAATTTAAGAACGGGGCTGTGGGGAACTTAGTCTACTCTTGGGCTTCGCAGTCGAGGTGCGAATTCCCCCACTTCGAGATATATGGCAAAAACGGAACTATTAAAGAGGATTACAGAAGCAGGGTTAGGATCAAACCTTACGGTGATTTAATCGTGGAGTGGAAGAACGGTGACATCCAAGTTATCTCGACCGAGAAAGTAAACGCGGTTAAGGAGGAGATGAGGGGTTTTATTAACACGGTTGAAAGAGATAGTGAAGTACCGATGGATCCCATGATAGCGTTAAGAGACTTAAGGGCTGTGAGGAACATACATAGAAGTTGCGGAGAAATAAAGAAATAGTTACCGTCCTTGTCCTCTCGATCAACTTTTATTACCATGTCGTAACTCCATTATTTGTGGGTAATATTAAGGAAATTAAGCCTTGGGGAGTAAACGTCCCTTACATGATCCTCGCCGTGATCTACTGGACTATAGGAGGTTTTTCTCTGACGGCTAACCCTTCTGATCACCCCTATTTCATGCTTTTGGGAGCTTACTCGTTATTTTTCGGCATGATCCAAAGGCTCTTCTTTCCTGCAACTAAGTATTTTGCCCTACAAATACTAACTTTAATTCTTTTGTCGATCCCGATCTCCTATTTTCAGGTACTAGCGTCAATCAGCCTTACTGTGACGGAAATGTGGGCACTAAAAGATGTAATGACTTACGGTGGTAAATTCCCGGTGAACCTTCTCGTCCTTTCCTCTCCCTTCTTGTCTGTAGTAGCTTGGTCTTTATACCCCCAATTTTGGGTGTTAATACTCCCTCTACTCACCTACTCGTTAGGTGTAAATATCGGTGTTTTCACGGCTACTTTGAGGACTAGACCGGTTTTCGGTAGAGACCAATTACCCCTTTTGTTCTTCTTGATACTTTCGGTAATTATTCGACCTTTATACTACTTTGTGGGAGTTTTATATTTGCTAATGATCGTTAGGACAAGGTATAAAATGAATCTGAGTGCCTCTGTTACCCTTTTCTCCGTCTTCGTAACCCCTCTATTAGCATTGTTTCTGGGGGACACTCTGCACTCCTTCTTCTTAGGCGTTATGGCCCCCCTCTTCTTTTCGTGCATAGTGTACTCGACGAGTAAATATAATTACGATTACGTGTGGTTTCCCGTTTTGACTTCCTTCCTTTCTTACCTGATCAGGGGGATTAGTATCGAACTCTCCGGAATAGTTTGGGCGATTTCGTTGCTTTCTTTTCTTTACTTAGTTAGGGATAACTTTTCTTTAACCACTCTGAAGACCGGACTCTCCTCAAGGTATCTTAGGAGACGATAAGAGAAGTTTTTCCAAGTAGTCCTTATTGACTTTTCTCATTATACTCACATTTCCTTCCTATACTTTTAATCTAGAGCAAAAAACTCTTTTGTAAAATTTTTATCTAAAAACTCACGCATGATGATTTACTCCGTGAATTCTACGGGAAAATGTATATAATAAAAACTTTAAAAGGAGACAATAATTCACTCGTTAGTGATCGTTTACACTTTTCCGCCTTTAAAGGAGGAAGTAGTAAAGGAGAGACCTAACCGCTTTACAGTGATAACAGCCTCGGGAAGAAGGTGTCATCTCCACGATCCCGGTAGGTTAAAGGAGTTAATTTACCCGGGTAATAGAATCCTTATAAGAGAGGCTAAGGGTAATAGGAAGACAGACTGTCAGGTGACAGCAGCTTGGAGCGGGAAGGAATGGGTCATCACAGACTCCAGTATTCACAGCGAGGTAGCCAGAAAATTCCTCCCTACTAATGTTAAGAGCGAGGTTAGGGTAGGAGAGAGCAGGTTAGACTTCACTTACGACGATACTTTTATAGAGGTAAAGGGATGTACTTTAGTCAAAAACGGCGTTGCATTATTTCCTGACGCCCCAACGGAGAGAGGTAGAAGACACATTGAGGAGTTAATAAAGCTAACCGAGGAAGGTCATAATGCCGTTATCCTAATCTTAGTAATGAGGAGCGACGCTATTTGTTTTTCTCCAAACTTTGAAACTGATGAAAAGTTTTCTGAAACTTTTCTAAGAGCGTTGAAGAAGGGAGTTAAGGTCGAGGTAAAGACCTTTCATTTTGACGGTAAAGACCTCGTCTACAAGGGTGACATCCCAGTATGTAGAGACCTTCTCCATTAGGAGATAGTTAGTACTACAAACACCAGAAATAAGGATTTAATACTCTTAAACAAGTTGCTAACGGCAACTTAACACAAGCTTCTCTTATTATAACAAGAGATGGTTTTACCTTATTAACTCGTGAATCCTATCGTATTATGTGCTTTGGATAAGCAAAAGGAAGGCTGAGGACTTTTATAAGCTAGCAATGACGTCCTTGGAAGCTGGAGACCTCGACGAAGCTCTGAGGAACTTGAGGCAAGCCGTAAATTTAGATGGTAACAACGTAAAGTACCGAAAATCACTTTTAGACATTTACGTTAAGTTAGGATTGTGTGAAGAAGCGGTAAAGGAAGCTCAGAAGTTAACGGAGCTAGCTCCTGATGATCCTGAAATTCACTACAAATTCGCTTTATGTCTTCATAAAATGGGGAAGGAAGAAGCCCTAAACGAGGTGGAGAAGGCTATAAAGTTAAACTATAATAACCCAGAATATCACGTCCTAAAAGCAGAAATCCTTAACGACGAAGGATACCATGAAGACGCACTACTTGAGGCAGAGAAGGCAATTAGGCTAGGTAAGGACGACGAATATATTCATTATTTAAAGGCAGAGATTCTGAAGGAAGAGAACAGGCTTATGGAAGCTATTGAAGAACTGGAGAAAGCCTCGTCGTTCAACCCTTCGAGCACATTTTATTATATAGAAAAGGCAAGGATTTACACACAATTAAAGTGGTATGAGGAGGCTCTGGAAGAGTATGAAAAGGCTTGTAATTTGAACGACTCCAATGACGAGTGTCATTACGAAAAGGCTATAGTGTTAATGACGTTACACAGATGTGACGACGCACTTAACGAATTGAACAAAGCAATAAGGCTTAACCCGAGTAGGACAGAATACCGTTTAGCTAAGGCTAAACTCTTAATAGTTACGGGTATTTACGAAGAAGCGTTGGATGAGTGTGACCAAGTGTTAAAAAAGGATCCAAATAACTTTGAGGCTCATGAGCTGAAGGCGGAAGCGTTAGAACATCTAGGGAAAAACGAAGAGGCTAAGAGGGAATTCGAAGTAGTTTATAGATTGACCCACGATAAGGAGGTTTTTGACTAAGGTTAGGTAAGACCTCTCCTTCTTAACGTTTCGGATTATCTGAATTATATAATCCAAGGCGAAGTTAGCTTTTATCAATACGTTGATCTCATCGCGTATGTTAGATATCGAAAAACGTTAAAGGAGCTTATTATGTGTTTATATCGCTTAAAAATCGGAATAATGATATACGAGCTATAACAACATTAATACTATTTTTACGCTATTAGGAGAGTGTTATACCTTTGTTAGGAGACTGTATAGCCCTAGAATAAACTTCTTCGGAGGAGTGACCGTGGAGGAATTAGAAATAATTAAAAGTTAAGGATAAGTTACACAACGAGTAAACACACTGTTTAAGAGCAATAATTACTAGTGTAAGTTTTCGCTTATTCTTTTCTCTACTACATATAGTACAAGGGATATAACACCGGCTAAAGTGGTAGCCTCCAGTAAAGGCACAAACAGCTGGGGCTTAGCGAAAACCAGAAACTTTAGAGAGAAGAGAAAGTATGTTATGATAAACTGAAATTCTTTCGTGGTATACTGAGAGCTTTTCAGGAAGCTTAGGGAGATCACTAGGGAAACGATATACCACCCTAAGAAGTTAGTCACCGGAATTCCGTACCATTCCAATCCCGAGGAATACCAGGTCCAGTAATGGGCTGTAACCATTATTGGATCGACTGACATGTCTATGATAACCATCATTAAGGGAAAGAAGATGACCTTATACTTTAAGGGAAAGTCCATTAACGGTAAATAGGATATGTAACTGATTATCCCCCATGCAAGGATTACGAATATAGGGACACCTAAAATGTAAGGAGGGAAATTATAAGCGTAATGGCCGAAAGGTATGCCCGTATGTATTCCTAATTCTTCGAATGAGAAACCGATTAACATGGCTCCAAAGAATAATCTAAAAATATCCCTCCTATGCAATGAAATCAAGATAAGAGAAACAAGAGATAGTGAGAAGAAAATGAATAGTATACCGTCAAGAATTATTCCTACCAGAAGTATAATAAAGGAGATGGTTATGAGTTTATCACGTTCCATAACAAAATAATGTTAGTAAAAAGGAATATAGAGTTTGTTAAAATTTATCTGAAATTGTCGTTTAAAAAGCATCTAACCGCCACTACTAACTTTTTATACCCATTTGACATCTTGTTATTTACCTTCCCTTTTTCGATAACCTCTCCGAACCTCCTAACCGGTGGGGGATATCTTAGCACCTTCTCTACTATTTTTACTGAAGTGGAACGAGATACCCTAACCCATACGTGGATAAAATAAAGGAATGGTCAGACCTAATTATGCTGAGTCTAGGAAAACCCACGGAGATATTTAGAGTACGGAATAGGTACCTGCCATTAGTATTCTCTAAACAAGTTTAGAACGCTCTGATTCTCCCCTAGTTAGGACACAGCTAGTTCTCAGTTATCAGACGTCGAGAAGGGCGAGTATATAATATTGATAATAATAGCCGGAAATTAAACTAATACTAACTAAATAGGGAACGCAGTGGAAGCCCTTACTTCTCTAGGGATGTGGATATTCTTAGCAATTTTGATATAACAATTAACGGCGAAGAGACTGCTAACAAGCCTATGACGTCAAACTCATTCTTAACGTTACTTAAGAATTGTTTAACGATCTCACGTAATACTATTTTCCAATCTCTGAGTATTACGAGATCAAAGATAGGAGAAGAGACCCTCCTTAGCTCTTTATGAAGTGGATGATCTGAGATTAACATTGCATAACGAGTCAGGGGTTCAAAAAGTCAATAAGCTTATCCTAACTTCTGTACATTTTCGTTGTAACCAGTAAGGTTGAAGTAAAAGATCTCTCATGGATGTTTGATACAGTCTTACAGTCCGTGTACTCGAATGAATTCCATAACTTCCCCGTCATAGTATACAAGGAATTTTATCATTTGCTTAAACCATTCATATTTTAATTAAATTGTGAAACTCACCGATAAAACTTTATTACATGTATCTAGTAACTAAAGGATGATGGTGTTAAAGAAAAGGTAAAAAAAATTCCATTTACAATATTCCTTTGTGCTCGTATAATACCTGAGGTGTAAAGGCTTTAATTCTCCAACTTATGTTAAACTGCTTTGCAGCCTGCATCAACATGTCCATGTTTTCGACATCCCACTGGCAAATCGCCGTCTTATTTTCATGAGAAATTTCTACTTTTTCAAGCTTCATTCCCTTAGGAAGTTTCTTGTCCTTAACCATTTTGACTAACTGGTCGAAGAAGTTTGTAACAGCGTCTTTTTGGCTATCTTCCCATTCATGAACTACTACTACTTTCATAACAACCCACCATCTATAATTTATCTTAGAAACTAATAAATCTACTTGTTGGAAACATTTTCAAGATTATAAAAATAAATAATATAATAAAATAATAATAATAATTAGTTAAATTAAGTTTTATCAAATTACTCCAAAATAGTTTAACTATTACACACAATGTTTAAGTTTAGCATAATTCATACGATTATGTTCCCCTAATAACCAAGGGATTGTATCTCTAACCCATAAGTAAATAGGATACTAAAACGACATCAATGAACTCTCCAAGTCCAAGTGATAAGGACCTAACGTGAGGCCAGCCTGAACTATTTTCACGTTAAAGACTTTTATCTGATGAGTCACCTTAAACATTCTTCTATGAAAGCTGTGACATAACTGTATTCCTTAGCCAAGGTCTCTGGATCAGTTAGTGAATGACCGCTATCATTTACAAACAGTAACACGTCATTTCCTAACTTCCTCGCTTTCACCACGTATTTCAGCGCATGGGCTGGATGAACCCTATCGTCGTTTATCCCCGTATAAACGAAGGTTTTTGGCAACCCGCCTTTCAGGTTGTGGTAGGGGCTATAAGATAATAAGTAGTCCTTGAACTCAGGGTCATCTGGATCCCCGTACTCTTCAATCCAATATCTCCCTACGTACATTTTATGATATCTCATCATATCTAGAACCGGATGACCGATTACCGCACAATCCACTAGTTGAGGAGTCTTGTTAAGTACAGCTCCGACCAATAACCCACCGTTGCTCCCTCCCATTGCAACTGTCCTACCTCCAGCAAGTTTGACCAGGCTCAGGAAATGCTCAAAGTCCCTGAAGACGTTTTTCTTGTTCAAGAGCATCCCTGCCTTATGCCATTCCTCCCCGTTTTCATAACCTCCCCTTAAGTTAGTGACAAGAAAGGAGTATCCATCCTCCAGTAAGACCTTAAGGTGGTACGGTGAAAAAGGTAATAAAGAAATACGGAAACCCCCGTATCCGTAAACGATTACCCCTTTCGACTTCTCGTGTTTATAAAGGAGGAAACCATGAAGTAGTACATCACCTTTTATATATATGTCTTTAACACCTACTTCGTATTTTCCCGTCTCGATAATTGTCTCGCTATTAGTCAACACTCCTCCTTCAATCCTTCTCCTTGTCACCTTAGAAATGAAGGAAAACGAGGTCTCGAGTAGGAAAAGTGAACTTCCTCCTCCGTCCATCATAATTACGTTATCGTGAGGCTCCTCTCCTATCTTTTTACCTGAGAGGTCATAATATTCTACTGGAGTTCTATAGTCCTTTATCAAGGATATAGCTATAAAGTCTCTACCGCTTGCCACAGCGTTTATAGGTTTTTCAAAACCCAGTGTCACCCCGTTCAGGATCACATTATCGTTCTTGCGATATATTATGTAGTCCTTATAATCAACTACGTCTATCAACTCTGCCTCATCTACCTTCCTCAACTTATCAAAGCTTTCACCTACGTACAGTTCTGAGTATCTCCAACCCTTCGTTTTCACTAAGGTCATAACGTCTCCGAACACGTCAATCGATATGAATTCACCGGGCTTTAACTCCTTACCGTAAACTATATCGTCACCACAAAAGACCCTATATGTTGGGTACTCTCCACCGTCCGGGGGAGGAGATGTCCTATAGCTCTTGACGTAACAGACCTCGTTTCCGTGGTAAAAAGGCTGTGAGACCCAGTTACCTAAGTCCCTTATAACCCTACCTTCTTCTGATAGAATAAAAGTCCTAACCTCGTCACTACCCTTCTTTCCCACACTAATGCCAAGTTCCCTGAAGCCCCTTATCTTCCATATATATTGTATTACCTCGTCACTCTGGGCTGCATATAACTCCTTCCGCCCTAAGTTCACTGACCTTTTCTTTCCGTAAATCAGCATAACGGGTGTGTTTTCATCGAAGGCGAAAAGCTGGAGGACGCGTGGTTCGTAGAGAATCTCCAGAAGCTTGGGGTAAAGTTCATCAGCCCTTTTGCCGAGAAGTAATTTAGTCCTCTCGGTCTCCTCCTTTATGAACTGTACTGTTCTCTCGTCTTTTAAGTCCTCAAGGTAGATGAACTCGTCTTCCATTATCAGAATTTGGTTCAATGAGGTTATTAAACTGTACTAGAAAATTTAGGGATCTAGAAAGGATTAGCCAATAAGTGTCAGCGACAAAAGGATATTCTATGTTTTCGGCATCTCTATTAAAAGACTATAACCACTCCACTCATACGTACGAAAACTTCAAGAATCGACTTGTTATAGATCATGGGCTGGTAGGAAAAAGTGTCTTACCTCGGTCTTCATCATTCTACTATTAACGGTATTTGATATCTGAGTATCCTGACCTTTTTCCCTATTTTCACTTCGCCTTCGACTATAGCTAGAAGCCCTCCCTTTACTCCCTCAAACCTAACCATCGCTATTTTCTGAGGTGGGTCTACCTTATTACCCTTATCATCCCTGTAAATCACCGTATAGGTGTCTATGTACGGTGCAGACCCGACCTCAACGAACTCAGTCTTACAGAAGCACTCCTCGCAATAAAGACGCGGAGGGACGTATGTCATACCACACCTTGGGCACTTACTCCCAATTATCTTGCCAGCCTGAATTCCCTTTACGAATTCCTCTCCCGCTATCCCTACCGTATAGAGGTATTCCTCAGCACCCATCTTATCTATTAAAGACAAGGGCTTATTCCCGTCACCCTTAAACCAGCTCATCCCTCGACCACCTTAAAACACTCTATATCGTTTATACTGCCTTCTCTCTTTTCCCTCCACACAGCTTTCACCTTTTTTCCGATTAACCGATCCACGTCCACTTTACCACATATTCTGTGAAAGAGACCCGGGAATATCCAGTCCTTCTCTCTCCCTCCTAACCTTATCACGGCGATTACCTCCGGCTCTTCCAACTTGTCCCTAGTCCAAGAAATATAGCTCGCACTAGCTGTTTCTATTACACCCTCATCTCTCACTTCGACCCACTCGTCTGTAGGTCTGAAACAGTCGTCACAGTACATTCTTGGCGGTACGTAAACCCTTCCGCAACGGTAGCACTTCCTACCTATAATCTTCCCTTCTTTCAGACCGTTGAGAAACTTCGTATAAGCTATCCCTGCTGAGAAGGAATAGTAGGCTTCAAGCTTATACCTTATAGTCACAGCTTCTTCGCTCTTCTTTATCGGAGTTACCACAGCCCTCACCTCCTCATGATCACTACAGCTGACATCTGCATGAGGTCGCCCCAGTTCTGAGCCAGACCGGTATATACGGGTTTCTTCACCTGCATCCTCCCAGCAATACCCTTTAACTGCCAGTAAATACTTATGACCTTTAGAAGACCGGAAGCCCCTATTGGGTTACCGCAACCCATGAGTCCTCCCGAGGGGCTACTGGGTATATCACCGTCAAGATCGAACACTCCCTCCTTAAGGAGTTTGGGGGCTTCTCCTCTCTTTGCGATCTTCAAACCCTCGATGTGGTGGAGCTCTTTGTAATCGAACGGGTCATGGGGCTCTATCACGTCGATCTCCTTATCAGGCCTTTCTATCTTAGCCATTTTGTATGCCATCATAGCCGATTCTTCCACATATCTGGCATAGGCTAGTTCTCTGTTACTCCACTGAGGATTGTCCATGTTCCATCCTACACCTACGATCCATACCGGGGTGTCCGTAAACTGTCTAGCAACATCCCCGTTAACTACCACTATAGCCCCCGCACCGTCGCTCACCGGGCTTACGTCCAACCTGTTGACGGGCCACACTAAGACTTCGCTGTTCAAGACGTCATCGACCGTGATGTTAGCTGCTGCCTGAGCGTAGGGGTTATTCAAAGCGTTTCTCTTATTCTTTACTGATACAAGTGCTATTTCCTCTTTGGACACGTTATATGTCTTCATATATCTATACATTTCCATTGCGAAGATCCAGATGAGGTTAGGGTTTAGGGGCTTTTCTGTTATCGGATCCCATATGTAACGGAAAACAGACTGGGGATGAGGTAAAGCGTGGCTCATCTTTTCCTCACCGATCACTAAAACCTTATCACAAAGCCCGCTAGCCACGTGATACCATGCTGAGATGGTAGCCATGCCTCCAGTAGCTCCACCAGCATAAACTCTGCTTACAGTCTTTCTAACTCCTCCCGAGTGGGCTATATGTTCTCCCCTCATGTGAACCCCGTCGTAAGCATCAAGAGCTGCACTAGTTATAACGCAGTCGATATCCTTTAGTTCGAGCCCAGCCTCATCGAGGGCTTTTCTAGCAGCTTCCCAAGCCATTTCCTGAGGAGTCTCCTTAAGTCTCCTCCTGAAGAGTGTTAATCCCGCCCCTACTATAGCTACTTTCCTCAACATCATCACCTCTCCAGTACTGCTACCCCTCCCGTAAAGCTCGGGACTCCTCTCCACGAAGCTACAACTGCTTTATCGAACTCACCTCTCCTCATAAATTCCACAGCGTCCAGTAGAAGTGCCAGACCACTGGCGTCCAACGGTCTTCCTTCTGACAGATGCCCTCCGAGAGGGTTTACCGGTGTTTTTCCGTCCGCATAGAGTTCTCCTTCCCTTAACTTTTTCACGGGGTCTTGAACCTTTAATGCCTCTAAGTGTTGTAACTCTTTGTAGCTGTAAGTGTCATCGACAAAAAAAGCTACGTTTTCCAGCCTATGCAGTCTCGCGATTTTGAACGCTTTGTCAGCAGCCAACCTGAGGTATGTAGACCTTCCGAGATCGGATAACTCCATAGTTGAATCGTAACCTACTCCTACACCGGTTATCCATATGGGATCGTCTGTGTATTTTCTAGCGACTTCCTCGTTAGCTAATACGATTACTACGGCTGCATCTGTAAATGGAGATATGTCGAGGCTTGTCAGGGGGTAAACTACGTACGGCTGCTCGACTACCTCTTCTATGCTTAAAGATGATGAATATGACCCTCTCGGGTTTTTCAACCCGTTTCTTTTGTTCTTTACAACTACTTCAGCTAGGTCTTCTTTGGTCGCTTTAGTCCTTTCCATGAACTTCACAGCGTCTAGTCCCGCCAAGAAATGGAAGTTCCTTGCACCTATTCTACCGTACAACGGGTCGTAGGCGAACTCCATTATCTTTTCCATTGTTATAATATCGCTGGGTTTTGCGTGTGACTCCACTACAGTTACCTTAGATATACCTGATTCAATGTGCATAACAGCGTGCATTATCGCCTGAACCGAGTCCCCAGGTACTGTCATTACGGGCCTAAGAGTACCTCCGATAGGGTCTGGAGCGAACTCACCAGAAATGCTTATCCCTTCCCAGAAGTCCTCCTGGCACGACACAAATGTGTCCACGTCTCTTCTTGGGTTTACATGAGCGTCTTCATAAGCCCTTAAAGCCGCCTCAAATACCATCTCCCTGAAGGAGAGCTCGGGAGTCGATGGAGTGAAGCCGTACCAACCTACTCCTATTATACCGACTCTCATATTTTCTCAGATGTTATCAATATTATTAAATCTTTCTTTTTATTCCTGTTTTTCCAATTTTATTGACTAAATAAAATTAACTGAATAGTAGAAAGAGATTCAGAGATATAACAAGAATTTTCAGTTACCGTAAAGTAAGGTAATGGTTTTAACTTCACATTACGATATTCAGTAGTGTTAGGGCTACTGGTAAGTCACGGCTCTCCTACTATCCTAATAGAGGACTTGCCTTGGAAGAAAGAACTGAGGGAATTAGGAGAGAAAATAAGGAGAGAATATGAGCCTGATCTGGTCGTAGTCTTGTCTCCCCACTTTATGAACTGGGGTGAAGACAACTTAATAGAAGCCGGAGAGAAGCTTAAATGTATTCAGGACTATTACGGGTTCCCTGAGGAACTTTACCGCTACTGCTATGAAATGCCTAATGATGTTGAGGTGGTGGAGAAGCTTTCAACTTTTCTCAGAAAGGACTACAAGTGGGGACTTGATCACGGCGGCTGGATCCCGTTATATTATATGTTCCCGGAGGGAGGTATTAAGGGTGTAACTATATCCATTAGCAACCGTTCACCTGAAGAACACTATCGTTTAGGTGTTAAGATAGGGGTCGGACTTTCATTGAGGTTTCATAAATTTGTATTCATCCTCTCGTCCTCATGCCCCTTATTTCCCTCCCCATGCCGTCTACGGGAGTTAAACCACTCCCTTCAAGGACATGGGGAGTTTCATTGGGCACCTTCCTCCCCCTCACATTGCTCATCGAGTTCATAGTGGCACCCTCCGATTAATTTTTGTAAGTAAAGCTTATAAGCTTTACTTTAAATAATCAATTATGGTTCAAGTTACATTCCATTCAAAAATATTCTCAATGGGTCATGATAAATACGGAGACCCAAAATACGCAATATACGTTCCTAAGGGAGTCCATGAGAAGATTAAGGGCTTGTTAGAAAAAGAGGTGATAGTAATTGTCATCCTACCAGATGATGAGGAATAGGATTATCTGTTCTATGGAAGCTCTCGAAAACTTCCAATTCGTTACAGTGAATGGTAAGGTAATTTTTGAAGATAAGGATAGGGTCGTTAGGATTGCTAGGGCTTACTCACAAGTAGTTAAGAGTGCTATTAGGCCATTGTTTGATGGGAAAAGTGTAGACGAGTTAACCAAGGAGTTTTACGACGTTTTGCCGAACTATATTTACCTAGAAACTGCTTTAAAGCAAGCTAAGACAATTACTGACGGTTTGTTGGATAGAGAGAAGGATAAGATTTTGCACGCTAAGATTAAGAGGTTCTGGTTTGGTAGTAGGGGTAACAAAAGTGATAAGGGCAACAGAAATGTGAAGTTCCACGTTTTAGAAGACCACGTTGAAGTTAGAGTTAAAGACCCATGGGGTAAGTGGGTTCACGGGAAGGCATATTTTGGCAAGGAGTATTTACCATTACTCCATGAGTTGGAGGAATTAGCAGAAAGGAAGGAGGAGGGTTATGGTGCTGTAGTAAGTTTCAAGGATTACCCTATGATTCACCTCCAAATCCCACTCTGGCTTTATCTGAAGCACTTTTCTTCACCAAAACCTGTGGGTTACGGTTTGGTTGCCGGTTTTGATTTGAACAGTGATAGGCTGAACGTTGTTGTGGTTAATGAGGAGGGTAAAGTTGTTACTAAAAAGACTTTTTGGCATTCAGATGTTGTTAGACCGGGTTTTCCTAAAGGGAAAGCTAGGGTTTTACGTTTGAATGCTCTTTCACAAGCTCTTAATTTCCTATCACGGATTGGTGTTGATTACGTTGCTTTTGAGGACTTGTTTCTAGTGAAGAGGAGGAGGTTCACTAGGAGTAAGAGCGGTAATAGGAAGGTTTCGCGTTTTGCTAAGAGGCAAATGTTAATTCACGGTGTTATTAGAGCGCTTAGGTTAGGTTTCAACGTTGTGTTAGTTAGTCCTAAGGGTACTACGAATTCTGAGGATCACGACAAGGTGATGAGGGAGAAGGGATTTGATAAGCACACAGCCTCAGCTTACTTAATAGCCTTAAAAGGATTAGGAATGTTAAATAATATCAAATGACATAAAATTCACGATTTATCTGAAACTATTGTCAACGGCGAAGTACTAAGACAAACTGGTAGAAAACCATTAGTCATAGCTACAAGTTCGCCAACCCATAGGCTAGACTTATATTCCCTCAAGGTCGGCAGGGACACATTCTTCTTATTCGACCATATACTTCAGGACTTAATCGAAGAGGGTAGGTTTGAGGAAATAGTCAAAATACAACAACTTTTTCCGAAGGAGTTTAAGAACTCTTCACCGGAGGGTGACCTGAAGCCACTGTACGTTATGTTAGGTATAGTAAGACCTACTTTGGGTAAGGTGATTTATTACGACGTACCGTGGCCCGGAGTTAGCACGATGCTAGCGTCTTTTCAGTAAGTAGATTAAAGAAATGTATAGCTTGGCGAGAAAAAGCGTAGAATTAGTTTTAAATCTTCTTGTTCAGGAACGCGTTCAGGAATTCCTTTTCGACCTCATCAAATTTTACTTGGTTGTTACCGTGTATGTACTCCCAGACCTTGACTGCTGTGCTCAGAACTACACCTTGTCCGAAGTGGTTAACGTACCCGTTGAAGTGTTCGCACGAACCTACGAAGACACCGCTCGTATCACCTTCGTAGATCACCCCTTTTGAAGTCAAGGCGAACTGGGATACGTCATAATGATTCTTAATCGCGAAGAGGAAACTCAACGCGTCCGCTATGTACCTATCGCCGATCGAAGTCCTCATACAGTGTACGAACCCGCCGAAATCGAAACCCTGAACTGATAACATGTTATATATATTCTTGTCGGATGATACTATATTAGAACTCAGGTCGTTATTCCCCTATATACACAGTAATCCAAAAGGGAGAAAACGTTAAACCACACCTTACGCTTCTTGCCTAAACATTTTTAAAGTTTCAATGTTTTCCTTGACAAACTGTTATAATCATACTAGTTAAGAACTCTGATGTGCTTTCATAGTGTGGAATCATGTCCTTCTTTTTGTGTATAACTTTTTAAATAAGGCCGTTGTTCTCACGAGTATGAAATTCCTCCGTGAGTCCACCGGTTTCGTTAAGGAGTTCAATACTTTTGACGCTTTTGCCCTTAATTTCTCCTTTCTGGGTCCTGCAGCAGGCGTAGCCTATCCACTCTTCATAGCGGCCTTCTTACCCGAAGCCAGTTGGACATTAGCTGTGATCATAGGCTCATTATTGATGGTACCGGTCGTCATTAATTACTACCTCTTAACAGTGTTGATCCCCAGAAGTGGAGGGGACTACATATTCGTGTCTAGGGCTATGGGACCGTTCATCGGTAGTGTTCTAGGTATGTCACTTATCATGGCTTTTACTATGGGTTTCCCAGTATTGGCCTTACTAGAGGTCGTTATGGTAATTACCCCTGGTCTACAGTCAATAGGGTACGTACTAGGTGTTAGAGGTCTGATCAGCCTTGGGGAGGGAATAACTTCTTCTCCTTCAGAGCTTTTCGCAGTTACTACATTAGTCATCTTCGCTGTTTTTTCCCTCTCGTTATCAGAAAGACTATACGTTAGGGCATTCCGTTATCTCACTTTGCTTCAAATAGCCGGTACGGTTTTTATGGTAGTAGGTCTGTTCACAGTTAACGACCAACCGGTCTTCACTTCACCGTACGTAAACTTACAAACGTTGTCTCTTTCCTCAATATTCGTTCTTTCCATGTTTGCCTTTACTAACGCTCCAGCGTTCTTTGCAGGTGAGATAAAGAGAATTAAAAAGAGTTTCATATCGGGTTATCTTATCTCATACGCTGTAGCGACGTTGTTCGCGTTATTATTAGTGATAGGGATCGAGAGAGGATTCGGTAAGCAAAACTATATTAATTACGTACTTAATGGGTGGAGTCTACCAATGTCCACTTCGTCCATTCTCTCCTTTGCCGTATATGCGTTTTTGAACGTCCCGTATATTGTGGTATTCTTAGTGATCTCAGCCCTAAGTTGGTACGTGCTATACGCGATGATAAATGTGGGAGCATCATCAAGGATACTTTTTTCAATGGCCTTCGACAGGTTGCTTCCCTCATTCTTTGCCGAGGTCAGGAGAGGTATACCTATATACTCGCTTATATTCACTCTAACCCTTTCAATGCTTTTCAACTTCTTGGAGGTATATCTGGGTTACTCCGTTAGCTTTGCAGTCGACGGCCTTTGGTTCGTAATTTGGAACTACTTAATCGTGGCAATAGCTTCGATAAAATACGGAAAATCCGACAGGAAAATTCTTATTACGTCTCTTCTATCGGTTTTCACGTTGTCTCTCGTAGTAGTACTAACAGTGCTTTACGGATTACTGAATAGCTCCTTCGGAAGCGTAATATTCCAAGGTAATACAGCCTTTGACTTAGCTACGATAATACTACCACCCATGACCGGGACAGTGACTTACTTAATATCCAAAGAGATCAGGAAAAAACAGGGTATTGAACTGTCGGAGATATACAAAGAAATCCCTCCAGAGTGATCATTTTATCAAACGCTCTGCGTTGTCCTTCAGTATCTTCTTTTTTATCTCACCGTCGATAGGTATAGCGTCAAACTCCTTCAACCACCTCTTCGGGCTGATAAGGGGGAAGTCAGAACCGAAAATGAGCTTGTCAGCTAGCCTTTTGGCGTTATCCCACAAAACTCTAGGAATGTACTTTGGTGCCCAACCGGATAAGTCTAAATAGACGTTGGGTTTGTGTAGTGAAACAGCAATGGCCTCTTCCGTCCACGGCCAGCCGAAGTGGGCTAAAACCATTTTCAAGTCCGGATACATCACCGCAATCTCATCGAAATGTATTGGCCTACCGTAATCGAGCCTTATGTTCGATCTTACGCCAGCCCCTATGCCTGAAGTGCCCGTATGAAATACAGCGATTATGTTGTGTCTTTCGACAACCGAGTATAGCTTCATAGCCCTCTCGTCTAAGGGATGAAAGCCTTGTAACTGAGGGTGGAATTTAACACCTTGGGGTTCTACTTCCTTTATCGCCTTTTCGAGTTCCTCTACCGCATTTGGCTTCAGGGGGTCTACTGAGATGAACTTTATCACTCGTGCATCTCTAATCCCTGCGACTAATTCATTTGGAATCCTTCTTCCCATGAAAGTGGTAGAGTCTATAGGCAATATAACGACTCTTTCAATGCCTAATGTTTCAACTTCGTCTAAAATAACCTTTAGGTCTTTTATCTCGACCTTAGCGTTGAAATATCTTAGTGCGGGTTCAGCATACTCACCGAGATATCTGAGGAACTCCTTTACTGGGGCGTGAAAGTGGAAATCTATTGCCCCAATGCTTTTCTCAACTCCTCTATTATTGAGGGGTCATCTAACGTAGATACATCACCTATTTCTTCTCCCCTGACTAGAGCCCTCAGCAGTCTCCTCATTATCTTACCGCTCTTAGTCTTCGGTAGACGCCTAACAAATACTACTCTATCAACAATATAACCGCTGTTCCTTAAGTACTCCTTGATCATGTTTTCCAGTTCTTGGCTCTCGGACACACCCTTCTTAGGTACTGCTACTACTAATATCCCTTCGCCTCCGTCTTTCTTGTAACCAACTGCTGCAGCCTCAGCTATTGCCGGGTGTGTGACTACCACACTCTCTACCTCCATAGTCCCTATTCTTTCCCCTGCTGTTATTACGTCATCTGCCCTACCTAACACGTACAAGTAACCGTCTTTGTCCACATATCCGTAATCACCGGTGTAGAAATAACCTTGAAACCTAGACCAATAAGTCTTAACTACTCTTTCACCGTTATGATCTTTATGCATCTTTGCCAAGGCCGGGCTACACGGTTTCAACACGATATAGCCCTTACTCTGAGGGGGTAGAGGTTTACCCTCATCGTCTACTACTACGTATTCTGACCCTGGGAACTTAGTCCCCGCGGAACCAGGCTTATAGGGAATCTCGGCTATTCCGAAAGGAGTAGCCGCGACTGGGTAGAGGTGTTCCGTCATCCAATACGCATCTGCTATATACACATTAGGAATGTGTTCTCTCAACCACATCCACGCCCCAACATTTAATGGTTCTCCAGTGTTGAGTATCATTCTTAAAGTAGATATGTCCCCTGATTTTACCGACTCCTCTCCTAAGCTCTTCAATGTATATAACGTCGTTGTTGACGACCAGACCAACGATACTCCGAATCTCTCGACAACTCTTGAGAATATGTCGGGTTTATAACCGATAAACCCTTCGAAAAGCACTCCTGTTAATCCCATGACCGGAATCACGTATACGTTTGCCATAGGCCATACTGGCCAACCAAGCTCTGAAATCGTCCACCACACGTCGTTCTGTTTTGGGTTAAAAATCGATTTGAACGCTGTGTTTAATGCCACCACGTAACCGCCGTTGGTGTGAGTGAGACCTTTTGGTCTGCCCGTTGTCCCTGATGTGTAATATATCGTAGCGACTTCGTTAGATTCTACGGCTACTGGCTCAACTTCCACCTTACCTCTGGGTTTAACCTCCTCGTATATTATGTCCATCTTGTTAACGTTAAAGTCATCATAGCCTCGCTTCACGACCAGAACCTTCTCTACCGGAGTCTTATACTCGTTAAGTAGTTTATCGACGAAGTCTTTTATCCTTATTTCGTTCCCGTTCCTGAAGCCCTTACTAGCTACTACCATTACTTTCGAGTCACAATCGTTAAGCCTATAGGATAGTGTCTCAGGACTTAACCCTACGTAATGTATGACTAGAGTAGCACCTAATCGGTGAACAGCTAAAGAGAAGTATAAAGCTTCTGGGATACTCGGCATTAAGAGCGAGACCGTGTCACCCTTTTTCACTCCCAACTCCTTTAATACGTAAGCTGCCCTGTTCACTTCACAGTATAGGTCTCTGTAAGATATTGCCTTACTCTCAAGCCTCTCGTTAACCCAATAGAACGCTACCTTCTCTCCCTTTTCTGGTAAATGTCTATCAACGGCGTTATAAGATATATTCAACAACCCGTTTACGTACCACTTTTCGAAAGGCGGATGACCTTCAATAATCTTATCAGGTCTCTTGAACCATGTTATCAGCTTCGCTTTTTCCGCCCAAAATTTCTCAGGGTCCTTTTTAGCTTCCTCCCATTCTTTGATCACTTTCTCCAGACCGTAAAACTTAGCGTCCATAAAATTATATTACATAAATTCTCATATATATTTTACTTTGCACATTTATTTATTAACGATTATTTCAAAAGATAACATATGAGCGAACTGATCTTGGACTCCATAAGGGAATTCGTGAAAAGGCATGTAGAGCCCTTGGCAGTAAAAATTGACAAAGAGGACTGGTACCCCAGAGAGTTAGTAAGAAAAATGGGGGAAATGGGGTTTTTAGCACCTATGAGCGAAGGGCTTAGCCTACTTGACACAGCGTTGATCTTAAAGGAAATTGCTAAGGTTAGCGGTTCCGTAGCTCTCATACAAGACGCTCAGGGCGAACTGGTAACAGAACCACTGAGAGTTTATGGGGGAGATAAATACACTGTGGAGATGCTTTCCAAAGGCGAGTTAATAGGGGGGTTTGCCCTCAGTGAACCTCAGGGAGGAAGTGATGTAGCTTCAATCAATACTAGGGCAGAGAAAGTTAACGGAAAGTGGATGATCAACGGGAAGAAGATGTGGACTACCCAAGGTCTTTATGCCGATGTATATCTCGTTGCAGCAAAGACCGGAGAAAATGGCCTTAAGTCTATAACTACTTTTCTAGTACGAAAAGGAGATTGTGTAAAGGTGAATAAGATAGAAGTGATGGGAAATAGAGGCACTGGTACGGCTGAAGTTGAGTTCAACAACTGTGAAGCTGACAATATCGTAGGTGAAGTTAACAAGGGCTGGGAGGTAGTCAAGTACGCCCTTCTAGTGGGAAGGGTTGCGATCTCAGCCATAGCTCTGGGTTTAGCTGAAGGAGCTTTAGAGGAAGCTCTCGAGTGGGCAAAGAGTAGGGAACTGTTTGGAACCAAACTCGTGGAAAAGCAAGGTATACAGTGGTATTTAGCAGAAAGTGTAGCTCAGATAACTTCCCTCAATACGTTGTTAAAGTCTGTAGCCAAGACTGAGGACGTTTTCAAGGACGAAGGAAAAATTGCGGTGTTGAAGTATTTGTCAACAAGAATTGCGACTGACATTGTGGATAAAGCTGTACAAATCATGGGTGGAATGGGTTATGCTAAAGGGACTAAAAGCGAGAGGGCTTACAGAGATGTAAGATTAGGAAGAATAGGGGAGGGAACCGATGAAGTGCAGTTAGGGATAATCTTTAAGATGATTAATAAAGAGGGACTCCGGTACTTTACAGAATAGGAAGTTAAGAGGATATGATAATCCCTACTCTTTCAAATGGTTCTCTAAGCCACATGTCTACTACCCACCTAATATGACCTTCTGAACCAATGGCGAGAACTAATGGAAGGGAACCCTTGCCCTTTCTGGATTTATGTATTTAGATTGGGTTATAGTAACTTATGGAGTTCCTTATGTTGTGAGTGTATCTTAAAAATATTGTTAAAAAATTAGCTGGAAGGATTGTATGATTGTTGTGGGAAGTCAAAAGGAATGGCTGAACCTGCAGGGGTGCTAGCTCCATATGGAATTATTATTTTAGTAGGTAGTACTAATACATATCCTCCAGCGGCACCTCTAATGTAGTCTTGATATATCCATGTTTGATATGCTACCGTTCCTGTTGTGTTTGTCCAATCATATACTGGTGAGTTCCCTGGTAGTCCTGCTGCATATGTTCCTGGTGTATTCATTGCTGTTATAAAGTTGGGTACCCAATTATCATATGTATAGAATCCTGCAATGTCTGCTGGATTTATACTATTAGCCTCTATTACATAATATGTTTGTCCATTTATTGTTACTTGTTCAATTGGTACTGACCTTTAATTACATAGAAATCCTGTAAAGGTACATATTGTTGATTATTTACTGGATCAGTTTGTCCAACAAATTGATTATTCAATTGAACTATTTGATCATGATTTTGAATTATTGTACCTGCATATTGACCATCCCATACTACATCTTGCATTGTAGTTCCATTACTTAGTATTAAATCACCCTCAGGATCTGTATGTCCATTATAATTTATTGTTTGGTCATATGGTACAAATGCTTCATAACCGCTGGGTGAACCCACGTACTGCAAAGGCAACCGGTGCAGTGTTGGTAGTAGTAAAACCAAGGCGATGGCGACAACCACAACGACCACAACGCCGATGACCACGTACTTCAACGCACCCATAACACCACCAAAACAAACAAACAAACCCTTTAAGCATTACGGCCCAAACCAAGCAACTGCTGAGAGGGATTACCTGCAGGATTTAACCACGCCAAGCGTCTCTCGGCACCCTAATCATGGTCACTGGTAGGTGCTCAACCTCACATCGGTTAACCCAGCCCTAACTGCAACCGCACTGGTAAGGTAATAACTGCATTAGGATAGATGCATTATCGCTCATCATCTACGCATCAATTCACCACCCTGACTACAACCTCAATTATACAAGCCATGCAAACTAGACAATGAGAACAGACCAGAACTCCGAGACCGACTCCCCAAGGCTAAACATGGTAGAAGAAGAGCTTTGCGATGGCAAGCCTAAACGACTCACTCTTCAAGTCGCAACACTCCTTATAGACCTCAAGGAACAACCTCGCAGGCAGCTTCTTGGTAAAGGTCACAGCACCATAGAGTGTGAGTGCTTTGGCTAGTTCCTTATTATCATTAATCAATGCGTGGAACATTAGGGCTAACAGAGCCGTTGAAGAACCAGGGGCCATTAGTTGGGCTAGGGACTTACCATCAAGCCCATACACCAACTTCTCAAATTTCCTAATCAACGCATTGGTATCAAAACCAAGCTCCCTAAGCCAACCCGACGTCTCGTTCTTTAAAATCAGTTCGTTAAAGTTGTAAGTTAGTTTCCATCTTAACCCCCAAACGGCATCGCTGTCGTTCATGACAGCCAAGAAGGCGCCTTCACAGTCCCTTCTTATCATTGAATCTTCAATTGAAATGCACTCCTCATACCCCTCCTCAGGACTTTTCATCTTGAAGGCAACCATTAACGCAGGCAGGTAGTTACCAAACATTCTATATCCAAAGGCATCGATCAACTCCTCAGGGTTGACGCTAAGCTTACCCTTAAGCTCACTACTTAACCTACCCCTTGGACTGAGTAGGGCGTTGAGCATAAGTCTGGTCAGGACCGAGGCTTTCCTATCGGCGTTTAGCACCCACAAATGCTCCTCAAGTAGCTCGTTGATCATTTCGTAGTTACCCGTTAGGGCCAGGGACATGAGGTACTCACCAAGTACATCCGATGCATGACTGAGGTACCTGCCCGTGAACTCGAAATGCTCCTTAAAGGTCTCCTCGTACAACCGCCTAAACTCATTAACCAACTTTTCGCCAACCAACGAGCCCTTGATCGCCTCAACACGCAATACCCAACTACATGTAGTTAGGTAGTTTTTATAATCACCGATTTCCCCATGCTCCTTAGCTGCCTCGTTAAATAGGTCCCTCGCCTCATCAAGCTCATTATTCTCAAGCCTATAAAACGCCAATGCATACTTGAGAAGCGATGCTGCATCAAGGATTACTATCTTAACTGCCTCCACATCAGCCTTTAAGGACGAGGATTCGATGTAGCTCATGAATTCCTCATCTCTCATTAACTCCTGAACCCTCTCTCTCATATCGGTTAGTTCCTTAAGGACCTCACTAGCCTTACCAACCACATTAATGCCTAGTTTCTCCTCCATAAGCCTCCTCACAGTCTCATATATTAACGCTGGGGCTAACGCATACGCCCAAGCAATGACGTCTAGCTTGGACTTGAACCTACCCAACTCATTGAGCAAATCAACAACCCTACCAACCATATCCCCAACTTCCTTACTATTGAAATGACTACTAATGTATTGCCTAAGCAAGGCGGCGTAGGCATCTATTGCATTTACGAGGGACCAAGCATACCCCTTAACCACATCACCGTAATTGTCTAAAATCTCATTCAGCTTATCAAATATGTACCTAACTGTGATAGGGTCGAGGTTCTCCATATCCGATACCGAAGCTAGTAGTTTGAGGTACCTATGTGGTGCCTTATCACGTAACGGTTCTAAGGCACCTAGCACTGGCTTAATGAGGATTGGCAATGCAACGCTTTTTATGGCGAATGGCGCTATGCGCAATGCTACATCGGCATCGCTGGGCTTGACGACCTTGCCTAACCTGGCAGCGTTGGCGATTATTGAGGCTAGCCCAAGACCATAAAGTCCCTCAGCACCACTTATGACCCTACCCCTGGCGATATTAAGGATCCTATTCAACTCGGCAACAGCCTCATTGTACTTATCGATGAATGCCTCAGTCGAGACACGTGTATAAATTAGGTACCGTATTAATGGTGGGATTACGTCACCAACGAGTAGGTAATCATCAACGCCGCATCTGTTTAAGGCATTACCAAGGGACTTAGCAACGTTCCCTCTTAAGCTCTCAGGAAAGCCCTCGGGCCTAGGCACTATAGGAATCCCAGTTAAGACATACCCGATTATTAATGCGGACCTTTTCCAGCAGTTCGTGAGTGGTTTTAAGGCAATCATCAATCTCGTAGAGAGAAGTACTGATAAGTTCATTCCTAGGAGCTCATCCTCATTCTCTATTAATCGTTCTAATTTCTTTACCGAATTCTTCATAAATTCCTCCGCTGATGATCCTCCAATTTCCCTGCCCTCCCCTAACGCCTCCTCATAGCCCCAATCCAAAGCCTTAATGAAATCCTCAAATCCATGGTCGATGTAGTGCTTCCTCGCCTCCTCACCACCCAACCCAATTAACTCCCTAAGTGTCTCCTCGATCAAGTCCTCATGCAATGTTGAGAGCCACTTGGCTATCGGCTCTAGGTCAGCCTCCCTCAAGTCCTCCAACTTCGACTTAGCTAGCCTATCCCTATCAATGAGTTTCCAAACCCCACCCTCATTCACGGCCTTCGTTATGTACGTGAACCCCTCGGGTATTGGTCCGAAGGCTGCGTGGAGGATTAGTGGTACAGAAACCTTCTTAGCCAAGTCCATGCTCTTCCCGAGTATTGTGCTCCATATGTAGTTTGCAAAGAATAACTTGGGCTCACCAGCACTCTCCCTCAACGCCTTATCGACATCCTCAACCTTGCAATCCTTCTCACGAAGCCAGATGCCAACGTGCTTGGCAACAAGGGTGTAGGAGTCAAAGCCCATGACCCCCTTAACCAGGTCATCACTCACGTTATCACACCCCGAGTACTTCCTGATGACCTCCCTGAGGAACTCCTCATTCATAAGGTCCACTTCGATTATGTAACTTCTAATCTCATTCAGAATATTCCTTAACTCCTCACTCTTCGAAACCTCATCATAAAGCTCCCTCGGGAGGATAATGACCACCCACGCATTCCTAACCTCCATTAGTTCCTTCAGCGTGTTCTTGACGCTCTCGATGCCATGCTTCACCACTTGCATGACCTCGGGCTTGTAATAGGCCATAACGGGTGTTGGGTCGTAAATCACTACGAACCTCCTACCAACGGTCTTAATTAGGTTGTTTAGCCCTACTGCATCTCCAGGGTTTAACGAGTCAACACGTATCACGGCGTTCATCGGCTTATCAAGAACCACGCTACCTAAACTACCGAGGAGTGATCTCCAAGCCACGTACGTGGCCAGCGTTGACTTACCGATTCCCCTAGGACCAATAAGCACAACCCTACCGTCCTTAACCAACTTACTGAAGACATCCTCAGCAACCTTACGGAACTCACCGACATCGACAAGGTCGGTCACTAGATCATCTTTGTCCGTGCCTACCCAAGTTTTAATCTTCGGGACCCCACCCTCAACAATGAAGTTACCGTAGAGTAAGCCGTTCTCGACATCGTATATGTAGAAGACCTTTGCACCAACCAACAAGCCCTCCACCTTGGTCTTTACCTCGTTCAACTCCTTCTCAATGCTCTCCAGTTCATCGTTGATTATTTTCTTTATGTCTTCTTCGGTTAATTGTTTTCTTTCGGCGATGTTGGCTATGTTTGTTATGGTGTCTTTGAACTCCTCAATGCCCAACCCCCACTCGTAGGCAACCTCATCAACAACAGCCTCGAACTGCTCATTACCTAGGTAATTCCTAACTTCCCTAGCCACACCCACAAGCCTAACGAAGCCCCCAATCACCTCATCCCTATCCTTCCTCCACCTACTCACCACCATCTCAACGAACCTGCCCACCAACGAACCAGCTAGGCTAACAGCAACACCAACCCCAAGTAGGAATGACAAACCAGTGATTACTGCTTGGGTACCAACATCCATAGGTGCCTTTTTCAGGAAGTCCTTGATTAAATCCCCAAAACTAACCTTACCAAGGCTTAGTTTGCGGATTGACTCAACATCCTTGCTGGGTAAGTCCTCCCTCAACATGCTTGGTGAAATTCCCTTACCAAGCCCCTCATGCCTAACCCGAGCAAGCTTAAGGGCATCCCCACTAAGCACCTCCTTGGCAGCATCCTCGTAGTACTTGGGTAGGTAGATCACCTCGGCGTTGCTCAGCTTATCCCTCAACCTAATGGCATCCGTGGTGCTTCTAGCAACAACGGCGACACGCCCATTGACACTGCCTAATCTACCAACGAGTTCATCAATGCCGCCGAACTCATTAACCCTACCCCTAACGTCATCACCAACCTTGCTTCCAAACTCACGGTAGGCGTAGACCACATCAACCAAACCACGCCTAAGCAACGCGGTGACCAAAAGACCCCTAGAACAACCAGGTGATGCCAGGATGAAAATGCCGGAACGCTTAGCTAAACGCCTCTCCAATTTAATAACAACATCATTAACCAACTTATCCAAATCATTTTGAGCACTCATACTATACTAAGTAACGCCATGTTTCTTATAAATTTCACTCAGCATTTTACTTCTTAATGCCTGACTTGGTGCGGTTAGGCGTTTTGCGGTGCTATTCATTAGGATGGGTCTTGTTAGGAGCGAAGGCGGTGATTATGTGCCGAGTGTGTTGAGTACTTTGAAGGGTTGTTGGGCGACGGTAGGGGTGGTGTTTTTGGTTTGTGTTAATGTGCCTTATGCGTGATTTGCTCAATGACTAGTCGATAACCACCGACATGGACATTAAATGTGCAGAGATGATTTTAAAGCACGTACTCGACAAACGCGAAGGTGTAGCAGAAGCAAACGCACTCTACGAAGAAATAGCCGAGAGGATAAGCTCGGAAGGAGTGAAGAGGGCGAGGGAGGTGTGGGAGGTAGTAATGAATGGTGTTTTGATTATTTAAGGAATCTGGAATATCTTCGCCATTGTTTTCTTCCTCCTCCTCATTATCTAACCCTGCCTCTTCATCACTTCCTCCGTTTGCTCTCAAGGACAAGCTTAATAGTCTCCTTTTATCTTGATCAATGTTCTCATCGAAAACAGCGAAGGTAGTACTAACCCCACTGGTCTCGAGCTCCACGAGCCATTCACACGCGGATGAGCCGGAGAGCGTTGCGAACACACTACACGGCATTACCAAGCTAGTTCTGTATATTAGTTGCTCGCTACTGGAGCCCTAGGCAAGAGAAACTTAGAAAATGGTACTTGAGGTTTGCACCGAGGATTTGTTGTCGAATTATTGTGGTTTTAAGTAAGCATCATATGAAGGATTAAATTATTTTGCTTTTATGCCACCAGATCAACAAAAGAATAAAAATTATTATCAAGATGAGTATTTTGGTTGTATAATTGGTTCAAGGCGGAAAATAATAATATGAATATAATCTTCTTATTGATGAATGGAAACATTTTCAATTACACACTTGCCTTACAACAATATGGCTTTAATGGATATAGTGCAAATGCAATACCACCAAACCCACCAGCATCTACATATAATGATAAAACATTACACTTGTTTTGCAAGAAGCAAGGGTTTTAAGATTACGTAGGGTATAGTAGTATATGCAAGAACTGCCAAAACCTTGGTTTGATCTATTAGGTTACAAGAAGACTAGGATTGAGGAGGCTTATTATGAATCTAAGATTGCTGAAGAATTTATTAATGAAGGACTTTTACGTAATGCCGCTGGTAAGGCATTTCAAGCCTGGAAGGCTTTACTGGGAGCGATGTTAGTTGATAAAAGGGATGAACTGTTAAAAAAGTATCCGGGAAAGAAGAGGTTAAGAGGAAAAAAGGTTGTGGAATTCGCTGATTGGTTAATTGCTATAGTTCCTTCTTCTTATTTGGAGGAACTTTCATTATTGCTTGGTAAAGACGTTAACTTAATAACTAAACTAGCCTTAGCTGTGCATGAGTACCAATACAATGGGGCCGATAAAGACGCAATACTAAGCCCTTTCAGAACCGATGAGATTGCAAAGATTAACATATTGAACTTATTAGAAGAAGTAAGGGCTAGGTTACAAAAAGTTAGCTAATTAGTTAGAGCTTTAGCCTGTGTATATTCATTGATTTAGCAATGGTCATTATCAACTGGATAGCTATCCTTAGAGGAAGATATCGTGATATCCACCCTTTTAACACTCTTGTAAATAATATAATAAATTATTAGTGAGAAAACTGAGTGTGGTGATAGTGTCGTCGTTAAGCTACAAATTCTGGGATCAACCTTCTCTCCCACAAGACTAGGGCTATGGAGTACATCATGCTACGAATGCTCCTATTTACTGCCTTCGTTGCTCTCTTGAATCTAATTAGCCTATCCCTCAATGAGGAATGAAAGGACTCGTTCGGGTTAACTGGCGAGACAACCGTGTGGTCTTTCAACCGGAAGTACAAGTTATAATCATCGCTCACCCATCTACCCTCTTCAGGCAAATACTTTTTGACCTCAAGGAAAGTCCTCTCATCCCTACCCAAAATGAGGTAAACTCCCAGCTTCGTGTACACGTAACAAGTGAAAACCCACTTGTAAAAAGCCCTAGCATTCTTGTACAAGTAAGTCCACATCTCATCAACAACCTTAGCAACAACCTTACCCTTAACCAGCTCCTCAGCCCTACCCCACAACTCAACCAACTTCTCATACTTCTGCCCACCATAACGCTTAACCCAAGTGAAAACAGTACCAAGAGGTACGTTAAGCACCCTAGAAATAGCCCTCATACTCATACCATTAGCATACATTCTCAAAGCCTCCTCCCTCAACTTCCTAGAATGGTAAGTAGCATCACCCAAGAAGTACTTACCACAATCCCTACACAAATACTTCTGCCTACCCAAAGGCCTACCACACTTAACAACATGATGACTACCACAAGAGGGACAAGAAACGTCTTGCCAAAATACAGGCTTCCTACCCATAAGTAATACTCGTTATACAAAATGTAAATACCTTAACGACGACACTATCAGATAATTTTCCAATTTTGCTCATATTGGATAACGTCATAATCTTTCAAAACATTTTAAAACTCCTAGAAGAAAAGATATAAAATATGAATATAAGTGAGGTAGATGTAGAGGGTTTCAGAGGGCTTAAAGTTAACGTTAAACTCAAGAGGATTAATATTGTCCTCGGAGAGAACGGTAGTGGTAAGACTTCTTTTCTTGAGTCAATTTACTTGTCTACTCTTTTTCAATCTGACATGAATGATAACGATATAAACACTTCTCTCCTTTACATGCTGAGCAGTAGAGGAGACCTCCTTTCCGCTTTTTCCACATTATCCGATTCTAAAGTTAAACTGGATGACGTGACAACACAATTAAAGAGAAATAACCCTTATAGTCTAGATGTTGAAATAAACGGTGAAAGAGTAGCTGAAATTACAGTGAAATCAATTTCATTACTAGAGATTCAGCCCGTGTCAATGCTTCTTCCGATCGCGAGGATTGAAAAAAGGGTAAGGACAAGGTATTCCCCCCTTTACATTTCTACGTTATTTGAGAGTTCAGGTAACCCGGAAAAGATTTACAGTATTGCGAGGAGGAAGAGTAAAGATAAGGTGAGGACTGACCTCGAGATACTACAAGATGAGTACGGTCAATACAAGCTATATTACGGTACACTACCAGTATACGTCATGGGCAGAGGGCTCTTAAAGAGGGAATTAATAAAACTAGCCCTAATGTCATCTGACATCCTCTTAATCGATGAAATTGAAGATTCCCTTCATCCCGATCTTGTAATGGAAATATTGAATGATATAAAGCAGAAAGAGGGAGTTCAAGTAATTTTCACTACTCACGTAAATGAAGTTGTAAAAATGGCGGAAAAAGTACTTAACGATTCTGAGGCTCAAGTAATTTATCTATCAAAAGCAGGATATAAAACGTACAAGCTTTCAGAAATTTCTGAATTTGAGAAACCCCTTAGTTGGTTAGGATACGTGTGAAACCTATGGCTATAAGTTGTGATAGAATATTTGTAGAAGGTACTACTGAAAAGATCATTCTTAGTAAGCTAGGTTTTAATGAAGGTAATGTAGAAGTAAGATTTGGAAAGGAAGAGGTGATTAAGGAATTTAAAAAGTACTTGTCTTCCTCTATGCCTACCCTGAAAAAGGGAAATGTATGTTTTGTAATAGATGGAGACGAGGAAGGATATGAAGGTGTTTCTGGTAGACTTAAGAAGGATATAGAAGCACTAGATTATTCTCCACCGTATATAAAAATGTGTAAGGATAACTTATGTTATGTTTTAGTAGTCATAGGCGATAAAAATAATGATTTTAAAGGTTGTATTGAAACAATATTGTTGGAAAAACTAAAGACAGACGACAAAATTAATGATCTAATACACAGAGTATTAGAGTATGAACAACAGAATGTAAGTCATCTTTCAATGTGCGATAGGGACAAAATACGTTTTTATTTATCGATATTTTTACTTTCTGGAGAACCTACAATGCTTTATCTATCTAAAAGGTTTACAGAAGAGTTATTTAGAATAGTCGGAGAGGATGTCCTAAGAAATATTATCGCCTATTTCATAGAAATCAAATAGAATTACCAAAAAGCTTTTATCGTTTACGTGGAAAAAAGAGAGGTTCACATACCGGGGTTTGGGCTTCATTGAATTTTCATGAATTTGTATGCAATCCTCAGCCCTTGGGCTTCACCAGAGTCACTTCCGTTACCCCTCCGCCCCTTTAGCAGGATAACCCCAACCCACATCCGTGAATGTGGGGGAACACGCAATCTTTCAGCCACACTTTTCGGGAAAACCATGTCTGGTGTGACTTTACTCACATTAACCAACAAAGTAATATAAACTTCACGGTCTATCGAAAACTGTTGACTACGGCAAATAGGAGGAATATTGCTCCTTGTTGCTGCCGTTCTGTCTTTACCCGTATTCTTCGGCTTATTTGGAATCTCGTTCGTGTTATTGTTAATAGCCGGGATCTTGGCACAGTCAAAAAGAAGTTAAATATTTTTACTACGGAAAGTGTAGAACCTCCTTAGTAGTATTTTTGATAGGCTAGGAGATTCTAAAGTTCCTCATGTTATCTCGCATAACCTTTTTCCGTAATCATAAATATTCAATCTCTTTATGAAGAATGTAAAGAAAAGAAAAAAGAAAACGATAACTTCTAGTTCTCAGGATTTAGCTACTTCTCCCAGTTCCTTGAATATTAGATTGAAGTCAGCCTCAGATAACTTTACGAACACTCCATAGTGTCCCATAGCACATACGGCATAGTCACCCGCAGCTACTGCCCACCCGTGGAACGGTGTCCACTTCATCTTAGTTAACATCGTGAATCCTTCTGCCTCCATACTACCCATCATCGTGTTTGCCGCACACATCTTGGCTACTAATTCAGCTATTTCCTTTGGTATGTCGCCTTTGTATCCCAGTAGTTTACCGTCCGCCGAAAAATGACCTGCGGCTATTGCTCCCTTTATCTTCATTAACCTTTCGAGTTTTTCTTCACTCATGTTTGTTCACTTTTTATTATATCAACCATTAATATAAGATTTTTGCAAAACTCTTTTTAATTTCAAATAAATTACAACATATTTCTTTTCATTCTATTATGATGATAATGATAAATTATTCATAGTAGATGTAAAGACTATGAAATGTTTTGATAATAAAGTTTATATAATAAAAATCTTTAATTTCAGTAAGAATAATTTAAAAGATAAAAAATAGTTTCTAACTCTTTACTCTAACTTTATACTATCCTTTACTCTCTAAGCCCCTTATCACTTTCAGTGCCTCACTTACGTGAGATGAGGGGTTTAGCTGAGAGGAGTAAATATGGATAATTCGCCCATCGATGTCTATCACAAATGTCACCCTAGGCGGTATGAGTAAGCCTTTGACGCCGTATAACTCCCTTATCTTACCTTCTGTGTCAGATACCAAAATGAACGGTAATTTATATTTCTCCTTAAACTTTTTATGAGAGTCCACATTATCGCCGCTTACGCCGATTACAACAGCGTTAAGCCTCTGGAGGTCATCATACCTATCACGGAAAGACATTGCTTCAGCTCTACAGCCTGGAGTATCGTCCTTAGGGTAAAAGTAGAGAATTACAAACTTCCCTCGGAAGTCCGAAAGTCTTATTTTTCTCCCTTCGTCGGTAATTCCTTCAAAATCAGGAGCCTGATCACCTATTTTTAGTTTCACATGATCTTAACGTATTTTTCGTATTTAATTTTGCTTACAAAATAGCCAATCAATTAACTTATATAGTTTTTATTTCACAACTTCAAAATTTAGGTGGATGAACGTTTGCACATAACTTAATGAGACTGTGACTCTTTTACGTAACTGCTAGTTATTTTTTATCACTTCTAAATATTGCTTTGAGCAATGTTTGTATAGCGTTACCAACGAATTTTCTACTGACGATCTCCCTAACTGATGACGGGCTCTGCTCATGAGGATCGAAGTGAGAAAAGTGGATGGGAGAGTAGGGTGTTTTCTTCTACTAGCCCCAATGAGTTAAGGGTGAAGGTGTATGAGTCCTTGAGAGAGGTGCCGTGACGGAATTATATTAAGAGTAAGGATAAGTTACGCCACGGGTAAACACCTAACTCAGCAATAACATTTTTAAACAAAACTACGAAATAAATGAACCTTGTGATAGTAGGTTACTTTGACGGATTATGCGAGCCAAAAAACCCAGGTGGTGTAGCGACCTTTGGTTATCTCATAATCTTGAATAACGGACAAAAAATCAAAGGTTATGGACTTGCTGCAAAGCCTTTCTCAAAGGACTCTACTAATAACGTAGCTGAATATACGGGAATAATATGCCTGATGGAGGAGTTGAAAAGACTCAATGTATTTCAGCCTATAATTAGAGGCGACTCTCAACTTGTGGTAAAGCAGTTAAACGGAGAGTATAGAGTTAAGGCAAAGAGAATTATACCTCTATATAAGAGGGCTTTAGAGTTGAAAGAAGAATTAGATGCTAAGGTAGAATGGGTGCCTAGAGAGTTAAACACCGAAGCAGATCACCTAAGTAGAGTTGCTTACGATTTAGTTGTAAAAGGAAAACTTGCTGATGTAGGATGCAAAATTTTTGATCATTATATGTAGATGCTGATGGGTTTGGTGGTATTGCATTTGCACTATATCCATTAAAGCCATATTGTATGGCAAGTGTGTAATTGAAAATATTTCCATTCATCAATAAGAAGATTATATTCATATTATTATTATTTTCCGCCTTGAACCAATTATACAACCAAAATACTCATATTGATAATAATTTTGATCGTAGTGTTGATCTGGTGGCATAAAAGCAAAATAATTTAATCCTTCATGTGGCGCTTACTTAAAACCGCAAAAATTCGACAACAAATCCTCGGTGCAAACCTCAAGTACTATTTTCTAAGCTTCTCGTGTTTAGGGCTCCAGTAGCGAGCAATTAATATGCAGAACTCGCTTGGTGGTGCTATGTAGTGTGTTCGCAACGCCCTCCGGCTCATCCGCGTGTGAATGGCTCGTGGAGCTCGAGATCCGTGGGGTTAATACAGCCTACGGTGTTTTCGATGAGAACATTGATCAAGATAAAAGGAGACTATTAAGCTTGTCCTTGAGAGCAAACGGGGGCAGGAGTGATGAAGAGGCAGGGTTAGATAATGAGGAGGAGGAAGAAAACAATGGCGAAGATATTCCAGAAAATAATCAAATCACCATTCATTACTGCCTCTCACTGCTTCGCCCTCTTCAATCCTTCCGCGTTTAATCTCTCGGCTATTTCCTCGTAGAGTGTCTTTGCTTCCTCTACGCCTTCGTGTTTGTCGAGTACGTGCTTTAGAATCATCTCTGCATAGTTAATGTCCATGCTGGTGTCTATCGACTAGTCATTGAGCAAATCACGCATAAGGCACATGAACACAAACCAAAAACACCATCCCTACCGTCGCCCAACAACACATCAAGGTACTCAACACACTCAGTAAACACCGATACATAATCACCACCCTCACCCCTAACTAAACCCATCCTAATGAATAGCTCCGCAAAACGCCTAACCTCGCTTAATTCGAACATTAAGAAGTAGAATGCTGAGTGAAATTTATAAGAAACGTGGCGTTACTTAGTATAGTATGAGTGCTCAAAATGATTTGGATAAGTTGGTTAATAATGTTGTTACTAAATTGGAGAGGCGTTTGGGTAAGCGTTCCGGCATTTTCATCTTGACATCACCCGGTTGTTCTAGGGGTCGTTTGGTCACTGCGTTGCTTAGGCGTGGTTTGGTTGATGTGGTCTACGCCTACCGTGAGTTTAGGAGTAAGGTTGGTGATGACGTTAGGGGTAGGGTTAATGAGTTCGGCAGCATTGATGAACTCGTTGGTAAATTAGGCAATGTCAACGGGCGTGTCGCCGTTGTTACTAGAAGCACCACGGATGCCATTAGGTTGAGGAATAAGCTAAGCAACGCAGAGGTAATCTACCTACCCAAGTACTACGAGGATGCTGCCAAGGAGGTGCTTGCTGGAGGTGTCCCGGGGGTTGCTCGGGTTAGGCATGAGGGGCTTGGTGAGGGAATTTCACCAAGCATGTTGAGGGAGGGCGTGCCCAGCAAGGATGTTGAGTCAATCCGCAAACTAAGCCTTGGTAAGGTTAGTTTTGGGGATTTAATCAAGAACTTCCTGAAAGAGGCACCAATAGATGTTGCTACCCAGACAGTAATCAACGGTTTGTCATTCCTACTTGGGGTTGGTGTTGCTGTTAGCCTAGCTGGTTCGTTAGTGGACAAGTTCGTTGAGATGGTGGTGGGTAGGTGGAGGAAGGATAGGGATGAGGTGATTGGGGGTTTTGTTAGGCTTGTGGGTGTGGCTAGGGAAGTTAGGAATTACCTAGGTAATGAGCAGTTCGAGGCTGTTGTTGATGAGGTTGCCTACGAGTGGGGGTTGGGCATTGAGGAGTTCAAAGACACCATAACAAACATAGCCAACATCGCCGAAAGAAAACAATTAACCGAAGAAGACATAAAGAAAATAATCAACGACAGACTAAAGGACATCGAGGAAGAGTTAGATAAGGTTAAGAAAGAGGTAAAGGGACTGTTAGCTGATGTAGAGGTCTTCTTCATCGACGATCTCGAGAGCGGTTTGCTCTACAAAAACTTCATTGTTGAGGACGGGGTCCCGAAGATTAAAACTTGGGTAGGCACGGCCAAAGATAATCTAGTGACCGACCTTGTCGATGCTGGTAAGTTCCGTGAGGTTGCCGAGGATGTCTTCAGTAAGTTGGTTAAGGACGGTAGGGTTGTGCTTATTGGTCCTAGGGGGATTGGTAAGTCGACGTTAGCCACATACGTGACTTGGAGATCACTCGTCGGTGGTTTGGGTAATTTGGTTCTTAATGAGCCGGTGGATGCCGTGATACGTGTTGACTCGTTAAACCCTGGAGACGCATTAAAGCTAAACAACCTAATTAAGACCGGTGGTAGGAGGTTCGTAGTGATTTACGACCCAACACCCGTTATGGCCTATTACAAGCCCGAGGTCATGCAAGTGGTGGAGCAGGGCATCGAGAGCGTGAAGAACACAATGTTGAGGGAACTAATCGAGAGTGTTAAGAATACGCTGAAGGAACTAACGGAGGTTAGGAATGCGTGGGTTGTCATAATCCTCCCGAGTGAGCTTTACGAGCAGGTTCAGAGGAGCAGGGAGGAGGATGTTGACCTTAAGCAAGTCCTTGATAACCTGAAGAGGGATGTGGTTACGGTAAACCTTGGGGATGAGGTGTTCCTCAGGGAGATCATTAAGAGGTACTCCGGGTGTGATAACGTGAGTGATGGACTGGTTAAGGGGGTCATGGACTTCGACTCCTACACCCTTGTTGCCAAGTACGCCGGTATCTGGCTTCGTGAGAGGGGGTGTAAGGTTGAGGATGTCGATAAGGCGTTGAGGGAGAGTGCTGGTGAGCCCAAGTTATTCTTCGCAAACTACATGTGGAGCACAATACTCGGGAAGAACATGGACTTGGCTATGAAGGTTTCTGTACCATTAATCCTCCACGCAGCCTTCGGACAAATACCCAAGGGAATAACGTACATAACGAACGCCGTGAATGAGGGTGGGGCTTGGAAACTCATTGATAAAGATAGGCTAGCTAAGTCGAAGTTGGAGGATTTGAGGGAGGATGATCTAGAGCCGATAGCCAAGTGGCTCTCGACAGAGCACGAGGACTTGATTGAGGAGACACTTGAGGAGTTGGTTGGGTTGTATGGTGAGGAGGCGAGGAAGCACTACATCGACCATGGATTTAAGGATTTTATTGAGGCTTTGAATTGGGGCTATAAGGAGACGTTAGGGGAGGGCAGGGAAATCCTAGGACTACTGTTTGGCGAAATCGTACATGGAGAATCATCAGAGGAAACTAAGGCTGAGTCTAACTCATTACTTAACCTAGGAATGAACTTACCAGTACTTGTCTTTACGAGATCAATGATTGCCTTAAAACCACTCACGAACTGCTGGAAAAGGGCCGCATTAATAATCGGGTATGCCCTAACTGGGCATCCTATAGTGCCTAGGCCCGAGGACTTGTCTGTGATGTACCTATCGATGGATGCCGAGGCAAAGATCCCACCTGAGGATTTGAGGAAGAGTGTCGTTGAGTCCCTTGGTGATGCTTTAAGGGAATGCGATGTTGATTATTACCTACTCGTTGGTAACGAAATACCGCCATTAATAATAGGTCTAGTAATAATAGGTCTAGCTTATGCACCTGCCTCGGTCTGGACATTCATCGATAGGTACTATGAGGCTATTGGTGAGGTGAATAGGATCCTTAATATCGTCAGGGGTAGGGGCATTAGTGAGGCTGAGAGTTTATATGGTCTTGGGCTAGCCTCAATAATCGTAAAAGCCGTTGAGTCAGGCAAGCCCATCGAGCCCGGCGATGCTGATGCAGTACTGGATTTTGCATTATCCACCATACAACGCGTTGAATCGCCAGTTCTCATTATGCCAATACTTTATGCCTTAAGGCCGTTGCGTGGTAAGGTGCCACAGAGGTACATCGAACTACTAGCCGCCGCATCGGATATGGTGAATCTCGACAGCGACACGGTTAGGCACATACTTAGTGAGTTGAGTTACGTATTAAGCAATTACGGTGATGTGGTTAGGGGGTATGCTTGGTCCCTCGTACGTGCAATAAGTGCCTATGCCGACTTGCTTATGAAATACTTTGATCATTTCAATAGTGAGGAAGTTGGGGATATGGTTGGTAGGGTTGTTGATTTGCTCAATGAGTTGGGTAAGTTCAAGTCCAGCCTGAGCGTCATTGCCTGGGCGAAGGCGTTAGTCCCAACGTTAGAGGATGAGTATGTGAGGAGGCTTATGGAGGAGAAACTAGGCATTGATGTAGTTGGTAAGGCTAGTGAGGTCCTTGAGGAACTAAACGATATGAGAGAGAGGGTTCAGGAGTTAATGAGAGATGAGGAATTCATGAGCTACGTCGAATCCAAGTTCGTAAAGGCTGATGAGGAGGTAGTTAAGAAAGAAATCCTTGAGGCAGCATCGCTTCTCAAGTACGCATTGGCACATTATAAGCTTAATAATAATGAGCTTGATGAGGCGAAGGAACTATTTAACGAGGTAGCCAAGGAGTATAGGGAAATCCGTGAGTATGTAAACTACCTAACTGCAAGTGGTTGGGTATTGCGTGTTGAGGCGATAAAGGGCTCGTTGGTTGGTAAAGAGCTGGTTAATGAGTTTAGGCAATTGTACGAGGAGACCTTTAAAGAGCCTTTCGAGCTCGCGGCTTCGTACCTCAGTACTGCATCGCATATACTCGGTAATTACCTCGTGTCCCTAGCCCTAATTAATGATGTTGAGGGGATTCGCAAGCTACCTGAGAAACATTGGCTGGTGCTGAACGCCGATAGGAGAGTCTCGGTCTTGACCAGACTTGTGCTCAACGCCCTACTCGGTCCTAGGGGTAGGTTAAGCGGTGAGCTTAAGGGTAAGCTTAGTGTCAACCCTGAGGAGTTGATTGATGCCTTTGGATATGATATGCTTCGTAACTCCCTGCCTGCGTTAAGGGTTGCTTTCAAGATGATAAGTCCTGAGGATGGAATTAAGTTGTGTCAAGAGATTAACGATGTAGTTTGCATAGATTTCGTCTTGGCAGTTAAGGGAAACAGTGTTGTTGTTAAACAGTTGAGAGAATGGGTAATTGATGCTTTTAACAATTCGCTTAAGGGATTTGGTTTTGACGTTAAGCCATTAATTAATAAGTTTAGGGGGTTGGTGAGCGGGCTTGATGGCAGATCCCTAGTCCAACTAATAGCCCCCTCAAACTCAATGGCTCGGTTAGCCCTAATACTCCACGCATTGATTAATGGCAATAAGGAACTAGCCAAGGCACTTACACTCGATGAAGCTGCGAGCGTCAGCGAGAAACTACCCACGAGGTTGCTCCTTGAGGTCTATAAGGAGTGTTGCGACTTAGGTAAGGATGAGTTTAGGCTTGCCTTAGCCAGGCTCTTCTTCCTCCATGTTTAGCCTTGGGGAGTCTGTCTCGGAGTTCTGGTCTGTTCTCATTGTCTAGTTGGCATGGCTTGTGTAATCGAGGTTGTAGTCAGGGTGGTGAATTGATGCGTAGATGATGAGCGTTAATGCGTAAATCCTAATGCAGTTATTGCCTTATCAACACGGTTGTGGTTGGGGTCTCGGTTGTATTGTGAGGTCGAGCACCCACCAGTGACCGTGATTAGGGTACCGGGAGGTACTTGGCGTGGTCAAACCCTGCAGGTAATCCCTCTCAGCAGTTGCTTGGTTTGGGCCGTAATGCTTAAGGGGTTTGTTTGTTATGGTGTTTTGGTGGTGTTATGGGTGCGTTGAAGTACGTGGTCATCGGCGTTGTGGTTGTTGTGCTTGTCGCTACCGCTCTGGTTTTACTACTACCGACACTGCACCGGATGCCTTTGCAGTACGTGGGTTCACCCAGCGGTTATGAAGCATTTGTACCAAATGATCAAACAATAAATTATAATGGACATACAGACCCTGAGGGTGAATTAATATTAAATAATGGAACTATTATACATAATGTAATATGGGATGGACAATATGCAAATACGATAATACAAAATCATGATAGAATAGATCAATTAAATAACCAAATAATTATCAACCTCTAACTAATAGATGAGCAACGCCATAAACTTTAGACAGATGGCTTCTTGAAATGCTTGCGTGGAATCAGTACCTGGTGGTACATAAAAATCAACATCTGGATCAAGATGATCAGAGATTATTATTGGCATTTAACAACGTATTTGCTAAAGCAAGTTATAAGCTTTTTATATTTACAAAGCAGAATCTCTAAGAATAAAGCCTCATTGATGAACTGAAACGAGCCTCGATCCCGGTAGTGCTTATACGTTAACTGTGAGGAAAAGATTAAAAGACATTATACGTTTTAAGAAAATCTTTAGTATATGAAAGAAGAACTAGACCAATTTACGTTATAAAAAAGGGTTGAAATAGTTTTAACTCATTAGAAACCCGGATTAAATTTTGCTACAGTCCTTACAATCTGACCATTAGATAAATATAATAAGACGTTGTAGCTGTTACCGGGTACTAGATTTATAAGTTGAGGAAATCTTATAGTGACTTCATTTTGTCCTTGATTTAAGGTGCTTGGATATACTTGAGTAGTATACATAGTGGAGTTCTCAATTGAAGCACTAGTTATTGATAAACCATATCTGTTCGCCATAAGGGTTACTTTGGCTTCACCGTTTTGGTTAATTTGACCTATCCCTATCTGATATACATCAGTACTTGCAGGGAATACATTTGGAACAGGTTGCGAGCCATACGCAGGCTGGGGGTTATATAGTGGGTACTGGGAGGTTCCGGTAGGTGGGTAAGTTGAAGGCGGATATCCACTACTCGGTCCATACGTTAGTCTTCTCACTATATCGTCTATGCTTATATATGTTAATATCCAGCCTACAAAGGAAATACCCGGTATAATTATTAAGATTCCGCCGATCTTCATCATATCACTTGAATAAACCCCTCCTAAGTTGAATATTGTAATACCTATTAGCAAGTAACCTATGAAAGTGACTATTGCACCTAGTATTGCTAAAACCCCTCCTATAGCAGCTAACGCTAAGCCACCTCCTACACCGGCTAACGCTAAGCTACTCGCACTAAATATAGAAGCAATTGCACCTATAATGACCAATAAACCCCCTATAAACGATATCAGTATTCCGAAGGGCAGTATTTTTAACCCAGTGAAACCGTTATTAACATCTTTTCCAGTTATAGCAAACGATTGGAATGCTGTTCTCAGTTTAGGAATTCCAATTATAAATAGTAACACTAAACTAACTATGGAAACTATTGCACCAACATTTACAAAAAGTCCTATGTATCCTAAAAGCGTGATAATGATAAACCACAAAGATGCGTCCTTTAATTGCTGCAGTGCAATAACATCGTTTGACCCATAATATGAAGAGTATGGATTGCTCATATACGTGTAATTTCTTTATATCGAAATATAAATCTACTCCTTTATTCTAGTTTAGAAATTAATTTAATATAAAAACTAAGAACTGTTAAAAAGTGTTTTGAGCTTTAAAGTAATGCTATTTACCATTTATAAAGAGACTAACGTTGATTAATACGATAGCTGTAAATTTCGATTTACTTGGCTAAAATATTATTTCTCCAGCCTACTACGGGAATTAACATAGCCTTAATGATCTCATTTAAGAACGTTATTATTATTCTTAGCTTTAGCTTAGGTAAACGTTATCAACCAGTATTTCATAAAATATCTTGCAATATCTTTTACCTAAACCTTGTGAATGAACTAACCCCCGACATAGTTTTGTCTTGTATAGTTGATATCTAGGTGCCTGACAAGAACTGCCATCTCATTAGCTTAACGGTAAACAACTGCTCAAGCGAAGAACCATACATGGAGCTAATTTATAAAAGTGGAGGTTAAGGAGAGTTTATACAATTTCTTTATCTCAACAGTAAAGCTCTTAAACATCTAAACAGATATTTACTTAGTGAGTGAAATGGTGTCTCACCCAACAAATAAGGAACAACTGTGGGTAAGCCCTCAATACGCCAGGATAATAAAGAAGATAGCTGTAGACATAGGAAAAAGATACTCAGACGTTGCCGACGAGGTATTAGACTTAGGCCTAAAAGAATACGCTAAGAAGTACAACATTGACTTGGAAAAATATAAATGAGGAAGAAGGATAAAATATAATGGGGGCAAAAACCTCGTCCCTTCAATGTGGAGAGTTCAGATCTCTAGCATTACAACTGCTCCTCTTCTCGGCACACTCGTCCGTTTTAACCCCGTGAAATGATATACCCAGTATAAAATGCAGTATATAACGACTCCATCATCTAGGAAATAAGTTAAATATTGTTTTAATAAAGGAATATATTATGGACGAAAAAGAAATAGTTCTTACCGCTTTGGAGCAAGTTGACAAATGGTACGTCCAATTAGCAGGAATAAAAGAAGATACTTTGTTAATAGTGTCAAAGAAACCGGTACCCGAAAAACTAGTGGTAAACGGAAAGGAGTACAATGTCAAATATTACACACCGGAACAATATATCGAGACCATCAAGGTAAATGAAGAGGAATTTAGAAGTTTTCACATATACTATTTCGTGAAGATCTACATGAGAAAAGTCCTAGACCTTCTTACCCAACTGGAAGTAGAGAAGATGAGCCTAAATGAAGACCAGCTGAGGTAAGGAAAAACGTTTACTTCAAGACAACTCTTTTAGATTTCCCCTCCCATCTAGGTAGACCATTTACGAACTGAATATCTGCATGAACAAATGCTACAGCTTGAATATCTGCAGCTATCTTCTTTCTCAACTCTTCAGACGGTTTATCCGTTTCAATTAGTACCTCGAACTTAGCAGGCTCCTTAGTAAATACCAACTGGTATTCCCTAATTTCTGGATATTTCATTAATACCTCGTTTATTGCTGTTGGATAAATCTTCACACCCTTGTAAAATACTACGTCATCCACCCTTCCTTTAACGATCCTGATGGTCGGGAAGGGAATATCGTCGTTGCTCTCCTCAAGTCTTGTTATATCCCTAGTCCTATACCTGATCAGGGGCATTCCTTCTCTGGTCAAGTGAGTTAATACCATCTCCCCTTCCTCTCCCTCTCCTACTCTTTCCCCCGTTTCAGGATCAATAATTTCCACGTAAAAGTGATCGGTCCATATGTGCATCTTCTCGTGATTATCATGAGGGCATTCCTGAGCTACTCCGGGGCCTATGGCCTCGGTTAATCCGTATATCTCTCTCGCCCCACCCCCGTGAGAAGTCAGTGCTAATTCCTTGTCTATACGTGTTAGCATCTCCGTAGTCATAGCTTCAGCCCCTGGTATAGCAATACGTAAATTAAGCTCCTTTTCGGGGTCTATCCCTGCCTCTTTTATCTTCTCAGCTACATACAACTCGTAAGAAGGGGTGCCAGTAATTACAGTGACCTTGAAGTCCTTTAACGACTTTACTAATGCCTCCGTCCTGCCAGTCCCCCAAGGTATAACTTTAGCCCCGACTTTCTGTATTCCAATGTGAAGTCCTATTCCTCCAGTGAACAAACCGTAACCGTAGATATTGGCAACAACGTCATTTTTAGTAACTCCTGCAGCTCTTAACGACCTAGCGACCAAACTGGCCCATAACTCAATATCAGAAGATGTGTAAGCTCCTACCGTAGGTACACCGGTGGTTCCACTTGTCATATGCCATCCTACTAATTCTTCAAAAGGCACTGTTAGGAAATCTCCTCCATATGGATAAGCACTTCTCCTCAAATCGTCTTTAGTAGTAAAAGGAATCTTTACTAGGTCGTCTGGAGTCTTCAAATCGTCTGGTGTTAGCCCTCTCTCTTTCATTACCCTATGGTAATACGGGCTCTTCTCGTATACCCGTTTTATTATTCTTCTAAACCTGAAATTTTGTATTTCTTTTATCTCTTCCTTACTTAAAGCTCGGGGATCGGTTTCGTCATACGAGATCATGTTTTCACCTCACATAAAACCCGATGCCCGTCAGAAGTGAGGCTTACTTTAGCCCCCACCTTCGGAGCCCCTATTACCCAGCACATCAAATAAACCCCTTTTTCAGTCTTAGCAATACCAATCGTGTATCTGTCAAAGTTTTCAAAGCCCTGAGGTTTCTGTTCAACAACACTGTAAGTCATCAGTTCCCCAGATTTACCAACATCTACCCACTCCATATCTGAAACCATACATTTAGGACAGTCCCTTTGAGGAGGGAAATACAAAGTTCCGCACTTTTTACACCTAGTACCCAAAACCTCTCCTCTCTTAAGCCCCTCCCAGAACGGCTTATACAACTCCTCGGCAGGTAAGGTATATTTCATAATAAGAGGTATCCCGTCCATGACTCTCACCTACTGTAAATTCCAACGAAAGCGTAATGTCCCGTACCTCCGACGTTATGGGTTAAAGCTACGTAGTTCTTAAAGGAATGTTGAACGGGTCCTGCCTCTTCCCTCAACTGCTTAACTACCTCATACACCATTGCAACACCGGTAGCACCCAGGGGATGACCCTTAGCTTTCAATCCTCCGAACAAGTTAACTGCAACTTTACCATCCTTCTCAGTCTGTCCTTCCCTTAGGAGAACAGCTCCCTTCCCCTTTTCTACGAATCCCAAATCTTCATATGCCATAATCTCGGCAATTGTGAAACAGTCGTGAACCGTGGCGTATTCTATATCGTGAGGAGTATAACCGCTCATCTTATACGACATGTAAGCAGCGTCCTTAGCTGCCTTAAGCCCTACCCATTCACCCCTAGCTGCTATATAAGAAGTATCACTACTGTAACCCATTCCCCTTACCCATATAGGTGTGTCGATTTTCAATTCCCTTATTCTCTCTTCTGAGGCTATTATTGCAGCCGCTGCACCATCGCTTATTGGAGATGAGTCCAAAAGCTTTATGGGCCATGAAATAACCCTAGACTTCAGGACATCCTCAACGGTTACTCTGTTACGGAAATGGGCTTTTTCATTATAAGACGCGTACTTATGAGCCTTCACGGCAGCTAAAGCCATATCTTCCTCAGTAGTCCCGAAAAGAGCCATATGCCTAGTCGCATACAAGGCATAGTACGTCGGGAATGTAGTACCGTACATATGGAATTCCCAATAATAGTTCCCTCCCCTGCCTCCTATTGCTAAAGACGTTGAAGTATCAACTTCAGTCATCTTATCTATTCCTATAACTAGCACTATGTCAGCCATTCCAGAAGCAACTGCGTTTACAGCCGTAAACATGGCTGAACTACCAGTTGCACAAGCTGCCTCGACTCTCAATGGAGATTTTCCGACAAGTCCACAATACTCTGACACCGGAGGAGCTGGGTATATTTCAGTACCCCTATAAGCTGTACTTCCTATTACTGTAAGTTGAATGTCCTGCTGTGTCAGACCTGCATCTTCAAAGGCCTCTTTTACAGCCTCCCATGCCAGTTCCCTAACAGTGACATCATTTCTTCTCCCAAACTTACTCATCCCAACGCCGATAACGCCGACTTTTCTGTTCACAAATTAAATGCTGTTTTAATTATTTAAATAGTTTGTTATCTCAATAATTTTCCTACAGCATATACAAATGGAAAAATAGGTATATCAGTCTATTTCATTCTTCATTAAAAAACGGTATAATGTAAGTTAGAAATATAATTTAGCGGAGAGAAGAGATACCAATGGGTTCTGAAATACTCGTGGAGGATAGAGGGAAAGTCCTCTTAATAACTATGAACAGACCTGAGAAACTCAACGCGATGAACAAAGAATTAAGAGAGTATCTTATAAAGACGATAAGGGACTTTAATCGAAACCCGGAAAAGAGAGTCGCAGTAATCACCGGTGCAGGGAGGGCATTCAGTGTTGGTGCAGATCTATCGTCAATGAGCCAAGACCTAGCTGAGGATTTAAGAAACTCATTCCATGTAATCATAAAAGAGATTAGGTTTTCTCCGAAAATATTCATATCCGCCGTAAAAGGTGTTGCAGCAGGAGCCGGAATTAGCCTCGCATTGGCTACGGATATAAGATATACGACGAAGGAGACAAGATTTGTAACTGCATTTCATAACATAGCCCTAGCACCTGACAGCGGAATGACGTTAATGCTCCTAAGAATGGCTGGAATAAAGGCTGAGAAGTACGCTTTACTGGGCGGGGAGTTCACTGGAGAAGAAGCTGAGAAAATGGGATTATTTCAAGTTGTCGAAGACCCGCTAGCTGAGGCGTTACGTGCTGCCGAAAAGATAGCAAACGGACAATTCAAGAGTTACTCTGCAAGTAAAAGACTAATAAACAGAGTAATGTACTACGACTTGGAAGATTTCTTGGACTATGAAGCAGCTATGCAGGGGGCTCTGGGAAAGACCTACGACTTCTCCGAGGGTGTAAAGGCTTTTTTAGAAAAGAGACAGCCCCAGTTTAAAGGTGAGTGAGATGAACACAGTGTTATATGAGAAAGTAGGAGATATCGGAATTGTAAAGCTAAACAGACCAGAAAAACTAAACGCTATAAATATGGAAATGGTAGAGGATTTCGTTAAGGCGTTCGATCAGGCTGAGAAGGATAAGGTGAAGGCGGTTATTGTTACCGGAATTGGTAGAGCTTTTTGTGCTGGTGCAGATGTAGGTGAAATGCTAAACATGCCAATTGAGGAAGTAGCTAGGAAAGGTCACGCCCCAATGTGGGAAAGGTTGAGAACATTCAGGAAGCCCGTCATTGCTGCCTTAAACGGTGTTACTGCTGGTGGAGGGCTCGAGTTAGCTATGGCTTGCGACATAATAATTGCTGCCGAGAGTGCAACACTAGGCCAACCAGAGATCAACCTCGGTATTATACCTGGTGCTGGAGGTACTCAGAGGCTGACAAGAACTGTAGGGAAATACAAGGGGATGGAAATGGTTCTTACGGGTAAAATGATCTCGGCTTGGGAAGCATATAGAAGAGGTTTAGTAGTCAAAGTCGTCCCTGACGAAGCTTTATTGGACGAAGCTATGAGGTTAGCTAAGGATATAGCCTCAAGGTCTGGGTTCGCAGAAGAGCTAGCTAAGGAAGCAGTGAACAGAGCGTTAGAGACGACCTTAACCCAAGGGCTTGAGTTTGAGAGGAGACAGTTCTACGTAACGCTAGCCAGTGTTGATGGCAAGGAGGGGATGAGAGCATTCGTGGAAAAGAGGAAACCCAACTGGACGAGTTAACTAGTTTTTACCTTCACTTCTTCCCCATATATGCATATAAATGCATTTATAATGTATATAAATAGCATAATTTATGAGTATAAGAAGGCTCCAAAAAATAAAGGGCGGAAGTTATATTATTTCTATTCCCACGGATTGGGTAAAGAAAAACGGGTTGGATGTAAAGAGCGAACTTAAGGTTTATGAGACGGCAGACGGACTTAAGGTAAAACCGATCAAACAACCTAATGCCGAAAGGGATGTAGAAATAGACGACTTGGACACAACACTTTACCTGATCTCGGTTTTCTACATGCAGGGAGTGTCTAAGATCGTTGTGAAGTCTAAGGGCACCATGACACCGGAGATTAAAAAGGCATTGAAGGAGTTACAGCTAACACACCCAGGTTTGGAGGTTGTAGATGAAAGTTTTACCAGTGTTACCTTCAACGTAAATTTCACTGTAAGCACAGACTTAATGAACTTAGTTAAGTCTTACGTAGAAAAGGTAAAGAAAATATTAGCCGATTTATTATCCGTACTGGACTCAATAACTCCAGAACTAAAGGAGGACCTTATTTTCAGGTGTGATAGTCTAATTAAAGACTACAGAGGAATAATAAGGAACATTGCTGTAGGTGTCCAGCTTGATGACGAGTATAACTTCAACTTACCATCTAAAGACATAATCCTTTACGCGATATTCATAAGGGATATGGGCAGGTTCGTCTCCCACTTAAAGCAATTCATAAGCTTAACCGACAAAGGAATTAGAAAGGAAAATGTGATAACAGTATCAGAGATGTTTTCTAAAGCTACAGAGATGTTTTTCACTGAAAAGCTCGACGATATAAAGTGGTTAAGGTGGAAGATGAACGAGTTAGAAAATAATTGTAATTCCTCGGAGCCTTGTAAAGAACTGGTGAGGATGGCTTCCTATTGTATAGCCATGATGGACGATGCTGTGCATAAGACGGTGAGATTAATATGAATAAAAATTCATATAATTGATTTCCCTTAACATTTAATTTGAATAAAAAATTTATATATATCGTTTTGTAACAGAAGATCAGTAGATGTGTAATGGCAGATAAGTATTTGAATTTAAATTTTGAAGAAGCTCCAGATTTTCCTCCTAATAATGTCTATCCTCCCACGTGGACTTTTGACAACGATAAAGCATGGCAACTCTACAGAAGGGCTAAAAAAGAACAGTGGGATGAGGAGGCGATTAACTGGCAGGAAGTAAAGGAGTGGGCAAGCGGTCTAGATAGAAAACAAAAGTTAGCCGTAGCTTATTGGTGGTCTTTACTTTCTACCTTTGATAACGCTACCCCCGTGTTCGCCTACGCTGTAGTTAAGTCTTTCGAACAGCACTTACCTACGCCGGTAAAGGGGATCCTAACCACGATCACTTATGATGAGAACAGACATAACGTTATGTGCGGGTTAGGAATAGATAGCGTTTTGCCCGGGTTCCCGTACGACTTCAAGCCTCAAGATGAACTAGAGAGAAAGGCAGTGCTAAACGTGTTATGGACTTGGTGGAACGGATCTAGGTATTGGAAGGCATACTTAGAGGCTTATCACAAGTACACATTTGACGTGCTATTCACATCATTTATGATGGGAGAAGCTGCAGCTACTACAGTGTTCTCTACCATGTCTAAGGGAGCCAAAATAAAGGCTTTCCAAGAACTTTTTAAGAATACAACAGTTGACGAGACTAGGCATTACGCATTTACCCATTTAATAATGTCTCAGAACGCCGAAAAAATGGACGATGAAAGGAAAAAGTTAGTGACTAAACAAGTTAGAGCCGGTTTCGTATTCCTTTCCTTAATAACTTATTTGCCTCCTAAAGACTTCTGGAAATTACCTCCATGGTTTAATGAAGTTCACTTGAAAATGGAAGACCTAGCTAGAGATGCGGGATTCTATATACCCACCTTGGAGGAAAAAGAAAACGCTTGGAAGACAGCAATAGTGAGAGTAGGAGCGTCATTAAAGCATTACAACATAAAGATGCCCTCAATTCCCGAACTGGGGATAACGGGAGAAGAGGATATTCCTGACTTTGACGAAGGAGATATCATGCCGGTGTTCTAGAGGTGAAGGTAGCGGTCATCGGATCGGGCGTAATGGGTAGTGGAATAGCTGAAGTTTTTGCCATCTATAAGAACGAAGTACTCCTTTATGACAAGTACGAGGAAGCTATAAAGAAAGGTTTAACCAATATTAAGTGGTCGTTAGAGAAACTGTCCGAGAAAAGGAGAATAAATGAGACCCCCGAAAGCATTCTGACAAGGATCCAGATAATCAGAAGTCTAGAAGAGGTCAAGGGCTCTGAACTCGTAATCGAAGCAGTGCCCGAGGACTTCAACCTTAAGGTGAGTATATTTAAGGAGGTCGAGAAAAACGTAGATTACTCAACGATGATAGCTACAAACACAAGCAGTCTGCCTATAACAGAACTGTCGATGGCATTAAACAAAAGAGAGAGATTCTTGGGACTACATTTCTTTAACCCTCCAGTACTAATGGGTTTAGTAGAAGTGATAAAGGGAAACTATACATCGTCAGAAGTATTTGAGAAAGGAATAGAAATAGTAAAAAGTATAAAGAAGGAACCTATACCGGTTCGGAAAGACGTGATCGGTTTCGTAGTTAACAGAATACTCTTCAGGGTATTCACTTCAGCCTGCAAACTAGTGAGTGAGGGTAAGTATGCTGTTCAAGAGGTCGATAGTGCAGCTAAGTATACTCTAGGATTTCCCATGGGTATCTTTGAACTTCTAGACTACACCGGTATCGACACTAATTACCTTATAAGTAAGGAAGTTAAAAGTAGGGGATTTAATTTCGAATGCCCGTTAATAAATGATCTTTACACGAAGGGTTACTTGGGGACTAAAGTTAAGAAAGGGTTCTACGACTGGTCGGCTGGGAGACCTATAATACAAAAGACCAGTAGAGAGCCCTCACCATCTGAAATACTAGGTGACGCGATAGACGAGGCAGTTTGGCTGATTAAAAACAACGTATCGACTGAAGATGAAATAAATAAGGCTACAAAGTTGGGCTTAGGTTGGCCTAAAGGTATCCTAGAATACGCAAAAGAAATCAGCTACGTTTAGGACGTATCTTATTAACTTTTTCTTCTATTTCAACAATCGACATTATTCTAAGTATTTTTTAATCCTATGTACTTCTTATTAATTAGCTTTTTTATTCTCCTTATTTTGCCGCCTTAGTCACTCATGTTTTTAACATATATTTCTTAACTTTAAGTTGTACTGGTAAATCCATATTACTGATAATTGTGATATTGGTAGAAAATAGTAGAAATTGGGAAAAACATTAACTTTATGTCACTGTAAAGTATCCTAAAACAGTTTGATTGAAATAGTCAACAGCTTCTACCGTATAAACCCCAGGTTGGAAGAATGTATATTTTCCACCAGAAAATAAACTAGTAGAGTTTATTATCCAATACCCATTAATAGAAGTTGAAATTTCGTCATTTAAGGTAGCTTGTACTTTTCCGTTGTATATTAATTGTACCTGGTCACTTAACGGCAATAACTTATATTGTGTAACTGCATACATCATTGGGCAGTTATATATTCCCGGTTGATAAAGTAATAAAGGTTTAGCTAAAGATATATTAGAGATAGTGTAATATCCTTTGAACACTTCTAATCCTACAAGAACCTGCGGACCACAAGGATATGGTGACGGAAGATGAATATTGGTATTATTTACATTAATATAAACCGGATTTATTCCGTTGTAAAATAGTTCTACTACAATTGCAATCCCTTTCCCATGGCTTATTTTTGTCGTATTTAGCTTAAGATAAAGGGTAAAGTCTCCAGATGAAGATTGAACTATGTGTTGTTCATTAGAGTGAATATTATTGTAAGTAAAAAATAAAAAATAAGTAAACGTAAACGCTAAAATAATTGCAATCACTAAAATTGTATATATCAACCTCATTACGATCTCCTCTAGTAATGTTTATTTAAATCTATTCCAACTACTGAATAATTCACGGAAATAATTTATAGAGTGAATTATAATAATACTTCTGTTAATGTGATTTTCTAACGCTTTCTAAACAATCTTATTGGAAATTCTCTGAATCTTCCCGTTTATGTAACGGTTTAATTAACACCCATCAATTCCTAGAACACGTTAGACGTAAATTGAGCCTTGTCTTCAATAACCTTTTTAACGCTTTAACCTTCTCTCGCTCATCTAACATATTTAGCGTTAATTTTTAGCAGCCCGTATTGAAGTGGTTGGCAAGACTGAGCGGACCTATAATACTCTTAGGATATCTCATAACGTGGTCTTACTTTATGCAGAAAGTGAACTGGAACGTTGATATCCTTTCTTTCTCTACCTCTTCTGGCAACCTTCTCACCATGTTAGCTTTCTTAAACGCCAACATCGCGTTCTGGGCTACCATGGCTATAACAATGCCTGATTACATAAGGTTTGCTAAAAGCCAAGTAGCCCAAACTTTAGGACAAATACCCATGCCCTTCCTCATGTTATCTATCGCAGTTATGTCAACTATGACTACTGCTTCTTCCCTCAAGCTTTACGGACAACCTATCTGGGATCCAATAGTCCTTGTGACCTTACATATGTTACCTCCCCTAAACGTGTTTGTGCTTTTAGCCTTCATCTTAGCTACCTTCACGGTAAACGTATTCGCTAACGCTGTAGGCCCTGCTTACGATATAGCCAATACTTTCCCTAAGAAGTTGACGTGGTTTAAGGGATCTTTAGTCCTAATCGTTATAGGTCTAGCATTAGGAGCGTGGAGTTACTACGGTAACGCTTATAACTATATCGAGAATTGGTTGTTGACTTACGGTGGTTTGCTGGGAAGTGTAGAGGGAATAATAATCTTCGATTATGCCTTGATAAGGAGGTTTAAGTTCGAACTATTAGACGTTTTCTTATCCAAGGGGCGGTTCGAATACTGGAAGGGAGTAAACCCTGCTGCCGTAATAACGCTCCTAGTTGTTTCCTCACTATTATATTTACCTTACCCGGGCGAGAATACGTTGTTAAGTAACGCATGGGTGTTTTCTTTCATAGTTTCAGGTCTTATTTATACTCCACTGATGATACTGTGGGTAATTCCAAAATACCACAGCAGTTATGGGACTTTAACGTAACTTAAAGATTTTCATCAGCCCCGGCGGTCCACCTAAATAACGTTCAACAAACCTGAGGAACGCCTCCACGCTCCTCAGGTTCAGCTCCCCTATCA